>CACZOL010000023.1 GCA_902782705.1 uncultured Selenomonadaceae bacterium | reverse complement strand
GCCGGGCAGCGCTCCCGTATCCGCAAAGACGTCGTCAAGCGCCAGTTCCTCGCCTCTCCTTGAATTGAAATTTCGCCCCGTGACGCCGTATCGCCCGCGATGACCGCCCTGATAAGCAGCGTGAGACTCCAGGATGCTGGTGACGAGCCCGTCCATACGCTGCACATACCGGCTGTGGTAAATCGCCATGCTTTTCCCGGCCAGCGCCGTCGCTTCTTCCTCTTCGGCTTCGTCGCCAAGGATCGAGAAAAGACGCTCCAGCTCGCCGGGGCTTTGGAAACAGCCGAAGCCCGACCACGGCATTTTCCAGTTGACGCCTTCCACCGTTTCCCGCCGTTCCCTCAATATCGCCGGAAGCGGGCGAACAGGTCCGCGCCCGTAAGGGTCGATTTCAGCGTCCTTAATATACGGCGTCCTGTCTACATCCCGCGACGCGACGGCCGCTTCCGCCGCTTGGCGCGGTGCCGCGCAGGGTGAGAACAGCGGCGCGCCGAAAAGTGCCAGCACGGTGAGTGCTGCCGCCGTCATTTTTCTTGTTTTCATCGGGAGTCCTCCTGATTTTCCACCTGCGGCGCATCTTTCAAGAGCTCCCAAAGGATTGTCTGCGCCTTTTGCATGACGGCGAAAGCTTCTCTGGGCATTTCATAGCCGCTGTGGAGCATCGCCTCGCTGCCGTCTTCGTAGCGGAAGCCTACGCTCACGTTGTCCGCGTCAAGCGCTACGACTTCGCTTGGCGGCGCTTTCTCCCATTGGAAAAGATCGTTGCGGCTGAACATCGACGAAATCTCGACGAGTTTTTCCCGAGGGACGTCGGAGAGTTCCCGGTGAATTTTCGGGGCGCCGTTTTCGATCATCGAATCCAGCGTCGCTCGTGTCGTTCCGTCCTCCTGTATCCAAAGCTTCATATAAAGATGACCGCCGGACATGCCGCCGCCCGAATAGTAGGAACAAAGAACAAGCGCCGGCTCCGCCGCATGACAAAAGGGAGAACCAAGGAACGCACAGAAAATCGTCAGTGCGGCCGGTATCATTGTTTTCCAAGATTTCATGGAGAGCCCTCCTTGTCGCCCTTTTTGAGCAGTTCCCAAAGGAGGAATTCTTTCACCTGCTCCATAGCTTCTAGGGCTTCCTTTGGCAGTTCGTTGTTGTCATAGAAGCTCGCATAGCTTCCGTCCGCGTAGTCGAAAGAGACTTCTGCCGTGTCCCCGTCCAGGACGTCAATCTTTTCCCAGGGCGTCTTCGCCCAATGGAACAGGTCGCCGCGGTCAAACATCGCCGCGATCTTGTCGAGGGCTTCTTTCGGCAATTCGCGTTCGCGCTGAATTTCCGGGGCGTCATACCGGCTCCGGGAGTCCATCTTCGCCCGCACGGTTCCGTCTTTCTCGATCGAAATTGTCATATGGATATAGCCGCCGGGTTTACCGCCGCCACAGCTGTACGTGCAACGTTTCAGCGCGGGGCCGAGGGTGTCGTGCCCGTATTCGCGCCCCAGCGCACGGAAGAAGTCAATAAACCATTCCTCTTGATAATATTTGGCGTCGGGCTTTACGTCGCCGCCCTGTCCGTCCGCGTGGATGGTCTCGCCGTTCTCGTAGCGGACTTCAAGCTTCATATCGTCGCCGAGCGCGGAATTGTAAAGAGAATGACCGTCGATCTGTGCTGTGTCATGTTCTTTCAACAGCTTGTCCAGCTGCGCGAGCGCGACGGCGGCGACGGGAAAATCTGCTTTGCGGCTCGGCGTATTGTCCACCCAGTATTCGAGATGACAGTCCGCGCCGTTTTCGCTTCTATCCAGACGCAAATCATACCAGCCTGACGGGTAGCGCCCCCGCAGCGCATCTTCCTTGTCATAATCCTTGCTGTACTGGAACCGCAGCCGGAACGATGAAATATCCTTCGAGGAGATTACCACGGGGGACGTATGGCGCACCGAGTTGTCACGGGTGCCGCCGTCAATTTCCACATCCGTGTCCGCCGCAAAACAAACAGGCGTCCCGGCAAAAGCTCCAAGAAGAGCCGCTGCCAGAACGCCGATTGCCAATGCTTTCATATTATAATCCCTCGATTCCGTGCATCGCGAAATTTTCAAATCCAATGTAATTTTCTATATCTCGTCGAATTTTCCTGCCGAAGAGGTGCGGTTTTGTGCGGAAAAAGACAAAAGCCCTACCATTTTAATAGCTGCTAAGTTTTGGGAGTAAGATTTCTTACTCCCAAAACTTTTTAGCGTCTCGTTTCGCGCATCTTACCCGAGCGGCAGCTGGCGCATCAAAAACGACCGCGTTTTTTCAGACCAGATCAGTTCCGCGCTCCAGTCCGTCAGAATCTTCCGCTCATAGCCGAACTGCGCGCCCTCCGGCATATACTCGATGGCGCTTTCCAGGATGTATTGCCCGTCTTCGATTTTCGAGGTCAGGAGGTGCCAATCCATCGGTTTGTAACCGACGGCGATGAGATCCTCCACCATCAGTTCAAAGCGCCATTGGCCGCTCTCCTCGGAAATCAGCCAATAGCCGCAGTTCTTGTCATGGGCGCCCACGGTGGCGAATATTTCCCAGAAACGCTTGTCGGTTTCTTCGGGAACGCGGATTTCCCGCACATAGAAGCCTACGCCGCCTTTTGCGGCGTCTATGTTACGCATGGCCATTTTCTGCTTGCCGGCTCCATCCATCAGGACGATCGTGCCGTCCTTCCGATTCACGGCTCTGACGTCCTCCGTCAGCCAGATTTCATTTGCGTCCAGATAGAGAAATGTTTTTTGCCCGACGGGCTCCACCGACGAATCCGCCGATGCGGAAGGCGTTCCCGTCGCCAGCGCGACGCCTAACATGATTGCGGCCATCCATTTCCGGTTCAGTTTCATTGGTAGTTTCCTCCCTCTCCATTCAAATACCTTATACCTATTTCTTTTCCCGTTCGGGTAGGATATATTTAATATTGCGAATTTACTTTACAATATCTTAAGGGGGAGTGTCCAGTGAAAAATGTTCTAAAAAAATGGGAAGATGGTTGCCGTTTTTTCTGTGCTTTTGCGTTGGCATTCTTTTTGTTTGCCGCGCCGGTTGCCGCAGCAAAAGAGCTGGTGCTGCTCGACACTGATATGGTCGAGATGTTTGACGACGGCGTCGCGATGATTATGTTGGCGCGCTCGCCGAAGGTAAAGCTGCTTGGCGTGACCGTCGTGACCGGCAACACATGGGCCGAAGACGGTGCCGCATTCACCATCCGCCAACTCGAGGGGCTGGGTGTCAAGGATGTTCCCGTAGCCATAGGAGAGCCGCGTCCCGAAATGATTGAACGGTTCAAAAACATCGCCGTGGAAAACCGCACTTTCGGCCGAGGGCACGATGCTCATTCCGGTGCGACGGGATATGCGCGTCCGAAGGATTGGCAGACTTCGTACCGTCATAATTACGGGGAGAGTTCGTCGACCCTCGCTCCGGTAGACGAGGCGGCGGAGGATATGATTATTCGCATCGTCAAGGAACATCCGGGAGAGGTGACGCTTGCCGTCATCGGTCCCTGCACGAATATCGCGAAAGCCATCGAGAAAGCGCCGGAGATCGTGCCGATGGTGAAACGCGTCGCCTACATGAGCGGCGCTTTCTTCCAGCAGGGCAACGTGACTCCGGCGGCGGAGTTCAACGTCTGGATCGATCCGGAGTCGGCGAAGAAGGTCATGCGTGCGCCTTGGAAAGAGCAGATTGTCGTGCCGCTGGACGCCTGCGAAAAAATGGAGATGAGAAAGGAAGACTTTTTCGGCTTCAAGGCACTCATCAAGAGTCCCGAATTCAACATGATGATGCAGCGCCACTATCTCGCCGAATATCTCGAAACCGGCACGCCGACTTTCATCTGGGACGTGCTGACCGCCGCGCTGATCATCGATCCGTCGGTGATCACTGAGGAAGTCACGATGCCGATTGACGTCAACGACGTTTACTCGCCGTCCTACGGTCAGACCTTGGCGTATATTAGAGTCCAGCCCGAAGGCACGCAAAAGGCAAGAATCGTCAAGAACGTCGATCAGAAGAAAATCTTGTGGATGATCCACGATACATTAAAGACGCTGTAAGCTAAAAGTTAGGAGATAGGAGATAGGAGTTAGGAGTGAATACGTTATAAAATCTGTAATAAACTCCTCACTCCTCACTCCTCATTCCTCACTCCTAACTTCTTATAATGGGGAGGTATGATGATGGAGTATCGGATTTTGTTTGGGGTATTGTTTGCCGTTCTGTTGTGCGTGTCGCCTGTCGAGGCGGCGATGAAGCTGGAGTCCTCGGAGCATTGGGTTCGCGTCGAGTTTGACGCGCTGCCCCAGACGGCGGCGGAGGTCGCGCCCGGCAAGACGCCGGAGGAGACGGCGGCCCTGACGGTTGCCGCTCTTGTTCGCTTCACTGAGGATCAGGAGGCGGGGATCGCGATGCTGAACGTATTGCGCGGACCGCGCCCGTTGTCGCCGCATGACATTCAGCTCTTGAAGGATCAGCTCTTGAAGGATCGCGATTATGTGGCGCGTTCCCATTTCAACGGTGCAACGCCGGAAAACGATTACACGCCGATCCAACCATACAGTGTTACCGTTTCGGATAATCCGAACAGCTACTTGGCTGAGGGGTACGCTACGCTTTATATCCGCAGCGGCGGCGCGGACAGCCCGCGGCCGATTATGCTGCGGCTGAAGCCCTCGACGGGCGAGTGGTTCCTTTGGGAGAATCCCGGCCTCTTGACGGGAATCCGTGTCCCCGCGTCGAAAGATCCTTGGCGGTAAAAAAGCTTCTGTACAAAATCCCCCGTCTGCGGTAAAGTAAAGAGAACGCACACGGGGGATTCTTGTCGTGATTCGCCGCGCGGTTATTTTCCGCAGGGAGGAACAACATGTCTTTGCTTCAGGATACAATCGCAAAAATACAGCCGCCGGACGAAGCGGCGGAGAGCGCCGTCCGGTCGCGGCTGGAAGAGCTGCTCGGCGAAGGGAAACCGCTCGGCGCCTTGGGGGAGCTTTTGGAAAAATATGTCGCAATCACGGGAGAGGAGTCGCCGTCCGCACCGAAAAAATGCACGATTGTCTGCTGCGCCGATCACGGCGTCGCGGAAATGAACGTCAGCGCCTATCCTCCGTCGACGACGGTGCAGATGACGGCGAATTATCTGATTTCCCAAGG
>CACZOL010000022.1 GCA_902782705.1 uncultured Selenomonadaceae bacterium | reverse complement strand
GCGGCGAGATGGACGCGAAGCTGATGTGTACGTCCTGTGATGGGGCGGAGCTCGATCAGTGACGCCTCAGCGTTTTCCTCCAATACCCGCCAGTGCGTGACGGCGGGCTTACCCGTAGGATGGGCCTCCTGCTCGATGAAGCTCGTCGGCTTCCGGCGAATCGGCAAGTCGATTACGCCTTTCGCCTCGTCAAAATGGCCCTGTATAATTGCCAGATACGTTCGGTGAAAAAGAGGCCCCTCGGTTCCCGTCAAGAGCGACTGGATATGCGGCTGTTTTGCAATCAGGACAAGCCCGGTAGTATTTCGATCGAGCCGATGCGTCGGATGAAAGACGCAGGGCTCTTTTTTTGTTTCATAGTAATAGGCGACTGCGTTTGCCAGCGTGCCGCGCTGTTCTTTTGCAATCGGGTGCACGAGCATTTGCGCGGGCTTGTTGACGACAAGCAGATACTCGTCCTCGTAGCGGACGTCCAGCGGGATATCCTGCGGCTCTATGGCGGACGACTCTGGAATCTCGCAGCGTAAGAAATCTCCTGCACGAAGTGTGGCAAGCGTTGCGCGCGTCACCGGTTCCCCGTTGATGGAAAGTGTGCCTTGATGTTTGAGCCGTCGCCAAAGATGCGTCGAAAGCCCTTGCCGCTTTAAAAAGGAGCGCACCGATATTTCTTCGGCGCGCCCGTCTATACGATATTCGAGAATCATTCTGCAGTATCTCCGTTGCCGTGTATGTGTTCAATCAGACGGAACGCCAGATTCAGAAGAATCGCCAGCACCGTCGCCAGGGCCATACCGCGCAGCGCAACGCCCGCCACCGTGACGCCAGCGCCGGATACGCCGACGCCAAGCACGATCGCGGTCAAAATCAAGTTCGTCGGCTGATTGTAATCCACCTTCTGCTCGACGAAAATGCGGACGCCCGACGCGGCAATTACGCCGAAGAGCAGGAGCGACACGCCGCCCATGACAGGTGTTGGAATGCTCTGGATCGCGGCGGCGAGCTTTCCGAGGCAGGAGAGCAAGATTGCGCAGACAGCCGCGCCGCCGATTACCCAAGTGCTGAAGACTTTCGTAATTGCCAAGACGCCGATGTTTTCACCGTAGGTCGTGTTCGGCGTCGAGCCGAAGAAGCCGGAGAGAATTGTCGATATGCCGTTGCCGAGAAGCGAGCGGTCAAGGCCGGGATCTTTCGTTAAATCGCTTCCGACGATATTTCCCGTGACAATCAAGTGACCGACGTGTTCGACGATGACTACCAGCGCAGCGGGCACGATAATCAAGATCGCGTTCATATTGAATTCCGGCGTGTAAATCGTCGGCAACGCGAACCACGGCGCGGCGGCAATAGGCGACCAGTCCACGAGTCCGGCGAAAGCGGCGATGATATAGCCGCCGACTACGCCGATCAAAATTGGTAAAATCGCTAAGAGTCCGCGAAATGCCACCGATGAAAAGACCGTAATCGCAAGCGTCAGAATTGAAACCATAATCGCGCGCGGATCGGGTACCTCCGCCGTTAGTCCCGCCATGCCGGCGGCAGTCGGCATCAGCTCCAGACCAATAACCGCGACAATGGCACCCATCGCGGCAGGCGGAAAAATGTAGTCAATCCATTTCGTGCCAACGGCGCGAACAATCATCGCCACGAGACAGAAAATCGCGCCAACGACGATGAATCCGCCCAATGCCGCTTCATAGCTGTATTTTGAGAGTACGAGAAACACGGGGGAGAGAAACGCGAAGCTCGAGCCGAGATAGGCGGGAATCTTCCCCTTGCACAATATCAAATAAATTAATGTGCCGATACCGTTGAATAAAAGCACCGTCGCCGGATTGATCTTGAAAAGGATCGGTACGAGTACCGTCGAGCCGAACATGGCAAAAAGATGCTGGAGGCTCAAAGGTATCGTTTGCCCGAGCGGAAGTCTCGCGTCGGGCGGAATGGATTTTTCGCGCATTAAAAATGATCTCCTTTCAAAATGTTGGTCATTTCCTGTAAAAATGTATCACAGCTTTGCGTCGTTTGTCCATATCCTTTCCCGTGTTTGCCGTTTCTCTTGGCAAAGGGCGGAGAAAGTGGTAAGATACGTTGCATAAAAATTATTGATATATAGCTGATGGTTAAATCTGCTGAGCTTGTATTCTCATCGAGGGGTGGGCAAGGGAATGCAGCCCAAAATCGATCATAATCTATATATTTTAGGAGCGTGTATTTTGTGTTTGAATTGGAAGTGAAATGTACATTTGACGCAGCGCATCGCGTAGAGGGCTATCCGGGAAAATGCGATCGTCTGCATGGTCATACGTGGACTGTCGCGGCGAAAGTGCAGGGGCGTGAGCTGGACGAGCTTGGGCTGCTTGTCGATTTTAAGCTGCTGAACCAGGCACTGAAAGACGTCGCGGCAACACTCGACCATCAATGCTTGAACGATCTGCAGGCGTTCGCAGGCAAGAATCCGACGGCGGAGAATATCGCGCAGTATGTGTACAGGTCGATGGCCGCGCATGAGATTTTCCGGCAGAATTCCGCGCGTTCCGTGCGTCTTGCCGAGGTGCTGGTATGGGAGTCGGCGCATTCGGCGGTGCGGTATTTTGAGGAAGCGTAAGCATGACGGGAAATCTGATCGAGATTTTTTCCTCGGCGCAGGGCGAAGGACCGTATATCGGTCATCGTCAGGTGTTCGTACGTTTTGAGGGGTGCAATCTCAAATGCCGCTATTGCGATACGGCGCATGCAGTCGGCAGCCATCCGTTTTGCACGGTAGAAACGCTTCGCTCGGAGGAGCCGGAGCTTTCCGTGGCGAATCCCGTTTCCGTCGAAAATGCGGCGGATTATATTCAAGACCTGCTCGACGCGACGCTGCACCATTCGGTGAGTTTTACCGGCGGCGAGCCGCTTTTGCATGCCGATTTTATTGCGGCGATTGCGGAGCGCGTTTCCTCGCGGATTTTTTTGGAGACGAACGGGACGCTCGTCGATGAGTTGAAAAAGATCCTTTCGCATGTAGATATTGTCAGCATGGACGTGAAGCCGCCCAGCGCGGCGGGAGAAAAGCTTTGGGCGCGTCATCGCGCCTTTTTGGAGACGGCGGCGGCAAAGGACGTTTATGTAAAACTCGTGGTCACAGCGGATTTGACGGAGAATGAGTTTTCTGAGGCATGCCGCATCATTGCGGATATCCGCGCCGATATTCCGCTGATCTTGCAGCCGGTGACATCGAAAGGCGGCTGCGTGCCGCCGAAAGCGGAGACGCTTCTTATGATGCAGGCTCGCGCGCTTCGCGTACTGCGGGATGTACGGCTGATTCCGCAAGCACATAGCATGATGGGGATACGATAAACGACGGGGGAGAGCCGAAGTCTATGGAACAAAACGGCATAAAAAACGCTTCCCTGCGTTTATGGGAAGCGATAGAACAAACATTCACGGAGCATACGGGTTTTCTTTTCCTGCTCTTTTTCTTCAATTATTTTACGATGGCTTGGTCGCTTCTGCTGAAACAGGAGATCTTGCTGACACTCGGATACGGTCTTGCATTGTTTTTTTGTTTTGTGCTGTTGATGGCAGTACTGCGCCGCTTCCTTTCCGGTGTTTGGATTTCGCGTGTGAAGACGGCGTTGCTCATTGTCTCAGTCCTGATGTTTGGCATGGAATCGTTTGTTATGTATACGTACGAGGCTTTGATTGGCGCGGGCATCGTCAATTCCGTACTGGAGACGAATCGGAAGGAAGCCGTCGAATTTTTGCAGATGTATGTGACAAGGCGGGAACTGGGTGCGGTCCTTCTTGGCGGCGTCGTGATTTTTTTCGCGTGGCGGCGTCTGCGGGACGTTTCGCTTTCGGACGCTTGGAAACGCTCGCTTTGCAAAGGACTGATGGCGGCAGGGCTCATTTCACTTGTCGCTGTGTTGCCGTATTACGCGGAATTTTTTGCCTGTGAGCTTTTGCCCGCAGCGAGGATTGTCGGCGCGACGTCTCTTGCCGTCGAGAACGCGATTGCCTATCATCGGCTGGCGGACGCCATCGACACACATATTGACCTGACGGAAAACAACAGCGAAATCAAGAATATCGTGTTCATTCTCGGCGAGTCGACGAACCGGAACCACATGCACCTGTACGGCTATTATCTTTCCAATACGCCCCATCTCGACGAGATGCAGGCGAAGGGAGAGATCGTCGCGATGAGTGACGTCATCAGTCCACACTCGACGACAGTGGAGGTCTTGAGCGAGCTTTTTACGTTCTGCGATTACGAGTCGGACAAGTCGTGGTATGAGTATCACAATCTGATCGACGTGATGAACGCCGCCGGATATCGGACGCACTGGCTTTCCAATCAAGAAAGTTCCGGCATGTGGGGCAACGTTGCCCAGCTATACGCGAATCACAGCACAATGCACAAGTTCACGCGTCTGCGGGATTCGTTGGAGGATTCGGGTATTCTCGATGAGGAACTGTTTCCGTTGCTCGACGAGGCCCTTGCTGACGCGTCGCCGGACCGAAATTTTTATGTGCTGCATTTGATGGGCGGCCACGGACTTTATTACAATCGCTATCCGTATGCTTTCCACAAATTCAAGGCCGAGGACGTCAAACTCCAGATCGGCGAGCGGTATAGGGAAATCGTTGCCCAATACGACAATGCGCTTTATTACAACGACTATATCGTCAGCGAAATCATTAATCGTTTCCGTGACAAGGAGGCGCTGGTGATTTATGTGCCGGATCACGGCGAGGCGGTTTACGATGAAGGCGGCAGCATTGCCGGGCATCTGGAGGAAAACCCCGACCGCCACATGATCGAGATTCCCGTGATTTTCTGGGCGTCACAAAAGTTCCGAGACAAGTATCCGGAGAAATGGGAAGCCATCGAGGACGCGGCCGACCGCCCATACCGGACGGATGACATGATTCACACTTTGATGGATCTTGCCGATATCAAAACGGAGGAATGGAATCCCCATAAGAGCGTCGTCAACGAAGAATTTGACGCGTCTCGTCCTCGTTTCTTTGGCGAGGAGAATTACGATACGCAGATACGAGGGAAGTAAGCATAATAGTTGTTGGAGTAAGGAAATAGGAAAATCAAAAAATCGGGAAATCTTACTCCAGATATTTCATAGCGGAAATATTATTGGAGAAATTCCTTGCAAAGCAAAGACTCTAGAGACGGCCCGAGTTTCCTGAGTGCTTCCTTTCATAGTAATTGTTTATGCATGTTTCTTATGCAGGCAGCTTCGTTTGAAGTTGCCTGTCTTTTTTTTGGAAAGTCTTATGGGTAATTTTTTACCCATAGCTTATGTTATAATGACCTTGAAAGAAAAAGAGAACCGATTCATCGGAGGTGTTTTAGTTGAATGTGCACGCTGGCAACAACAAGAAAATGTTGAATATGTTGATATTGGAGATATTAAAGGACTATACGGACGCCAAGCATCTCTTGACGCAACAAGAAATCATTGACTTGCTGCGGGTGAATTACAGCATGGAGTGTGATCGACGTTCCATTCACAACAATATCCGGTCACTCAAAGATATGGGCTATGACATTATTACGGATCGAGGCTGTTATTTAGCAGATCGAGAGTTTGACGACGCGGAACTTCGAATGTTGATCGACAGCGTCCTGTTTTCTAAGAGCATTTCAAGAAAGCAAGCAACGCGGCTCATTGAGAAATTAAAGAGTTTTGGAAATCGTTACTTTCACGCAAAAGTATCCCATGTGTCAAATCTGCCTGAACTGTTTCACACCGACAACAAGCAGACGATGATTGCCTTGGACGTGCTGAATGACGCTATTGAAGCGAAGCGCAAGGTCAGTTTCATCTATAACACTTACGGGACGGACTTCAAACTCCATCCCAAGCGAAACGAACCGTATATCGTAAATCCATATCAGCTAGTAGCCAACAACGGGCGATACTATCTGATTGGCAATTACGACAAATATGATGATGTGAGCCATTACCGTATTGACCGAATAACCTCCGTTGCCATGTTATCCGAACCAATTAAACCTAAAAGCAAAGTCAAGGATTTTGCCAAAGGGTGGAGCCTCCCAAAGCACATGGCGGAACATATCTATATGTTCAACGGTGACAGCGTAACGGTGAAACTTATAGCCGACACATATATGATGGACGATCTTGTGGATTGGTTCGGCAAAGATTTTCACGTTCGTGTAGAAGATGGCGGAAAAATGTTGGTAACACTGAAATGCAATGAATCAGCCATGAAATACTGGGCACTCCAGTACGGGGAGTGTGTAGAAATCCTGTCGCCGAACAGCCTGCGGAAAAGCATAGCGAAAGTTGTGCAGGGAATGTTTGAGACGTATTGCGCCGATGGGGAGGGAAAAAGAAATGAATGAAGTGATAACGCGCTATGAAGCGTTGAAGGAAAAGGTCTCGGAGCGTTGGGCGGAATTTGCGGAGTTGATGAAATTCGTGGAGACGGAAACGGAATACCTAACGGCTCCGGCCTCGACGAAGTTTCATCTCTGCAAGGAAGGAGGCCTTTTGGAGCACAGTGTCAACGTGGCGGAGCATTTGCT
>CACZOL010000021.1 GCA_902782705.1 uncultured Selenomonadaceae bacterium | reverse complement strand
GTGAACGCCGCCGGGCGAAACGAGCCCGAAAAGATGCAGCGCGCCGCCCTGTTTCTTCACCGTCTGCATGACGCCGGAAAGCGCCTCGTTCTTGAAGAACGAACCGTCGCGAATCGCGCGGGTAATGCGCGTAAGCTCCTGATAGACGACACGCCCCGCGCCGATATTCGTATGACCGACCTCGGAATTGCCCATCTGCCCGTCGGGAAGGCCGACAGCCTCGCCCGAGCAGAGAAGCTCCGTCACCGGGCAGGATTTCATCAACCCGTCGATCACCGGCGTCTTGCCTACCGCTACGGCATTGTCCTTCGCCGCCGCGTCGCCGTTCCCCCACCCGTCCATAATGACGAGCATCACGGGCGCATTTTTGAGTTTTGCCATAATTACCTCCAATGAGGAAGGAGCGGCGTCTCTCCGCTCCTCCTTTTTGCTTTCCGATATTCAATCCGTCCGGCTGATTTCCTTTTCCTCTGGCTTTGCTTTCGCCTTCTGCGGTTTATTCTGACCGAACTTGACAATCTTGCTGAAATCCTGCGCCTTGAGAGAAGCGCCGCCGACCAGCGCGCCGTCCACGTCCGGCTTTTCCATCAGGCCGTCGATGGTGTCGGGCTTGACGCTGCCGCCGTACAGGATACGAACTGCGTCGGACACCTCGGCGTCGTAAAGATCCGCCAACGTGGCGCGAATCATCTCGCAGACTTCCTGCGCCTGCTCAAAAGTGGCCGTCTTGCCGGTGCCGATGGCCCAAATCGGCTCGTAAGCGACGACGCATTTTGCGGCGGAAAGCGCGCCCATTCCCGCAAAGGCCTTTTTGACCTGCGCCGTAACAAAATCCTTGTAAGCGTTCGCCTCGCGCGTCTCCAACGATTCCCCGACGCAGATGATCGGAATGAGTCCTGCCGCAACGGCCGCCTTGGCACGTTTGTTGACCGTCTCGTCCGTCTCGCCGAAATATTCGCGGCGCTCGGAATGACCGACGATGACATACTTGACGCCGGCGTCCTTCAGCATAGCGGCGGACAGCTCGCCCGTATAAGCGCCGCTTTCTTCCCAATGGACATTCTGGGCGCCCACGCCGATATTTTGCGCGGCGGGTCCGATTTTCTTGACCGCCAGCGTCAGTGCCGTCGCCGGAGGACAGATTACAACCGCTCTGTCCTTCACATCCTCCACCAACGGCAGGAGTTCCTTCAAAAGAGCCTCCGCCTCGGTGTTCGTCTTGTTCATCTTCCAGTTGCCGGCGATGATAGGCTGGCGTTTCCACGGCGAAGGCTGTTCCGCCTCGTCGGAAGAAAACTTCTTGATAATTTCTTCAATCATCTATTCATACCTCCAGTATCCATCTTATAAAACTCCCTCCGTCATGCCTGCGGCATGACACCACCTCTTGGAGGGAGGCTTTGAAAAATGATTCCCTGCTTTACTTGTCAGCAATCGCCGCGAGACCCGGCAGCGTCTTTCCTTCGAGATATTCCAGCGTCGCGCCGCCGCCCGTCGAGATATGGGAAATCTTGTCCGAAAGCCCGGTCTTTTTCAGCGCCGCAATCGAATCGCCGCCGCCGACGATGCTGACCGCGCCGGCCTCCGTCGCCTCGGCTACCGCATGGGCCACTGCCTCCGTACCTTTCGCGAACGCGTCAAACTCGAAAACGCCCATCGGCCCGTTCCAGACGATTGTTTTCGCTCCCTTTAGCGCCTCGGCATAGAGTTTTGCCGTCTCCGGCCCGCTGTCCAGCGCCTGCCAGCCTTCCTCGATACGATCGACCTTTACCGTCTTGTGGTTCGCGTCCGCCTTGAAATCGTCGGCAATCTCCACGTCCACCGGAAGCACGATCTTCACGTTGTTCGCGTGCGCTTTCGCAGCGAGCTTGCGCGCGAGGTCGTACTTGTCCGGTTCTGTCAGCGATTTTCCGACGTTGAGGCCCTGCGCCGCAAGGAACGTATTCGCCATACCCCCGCCGATGATGATCGTATTGACCTTCTCGATCATATTGTCGATGACGTTGATCTTATCCGAAACTTTCGCGCCGCCGAGAATCGCCACAAACGGACGCTCCGGCGCTTCAAGCGCCTTACCGATGAAGTCGAGCTCCTTGCCGATCAGATAGCCCGCCACCGTCTCTTTGTACTTCGTGATGCCCTCGTTCGAGGCGTGCCCGCGATGCGCACAGCCGAAAGCATCGTCGACCACCACGTCGGCAAGGTCGGCCAGCTGCTTCGCAAAGGCGGGATCGTTTTTCTCCTCTTCCGCATGGAAACGCAGATTCTCAAGCAAGAGCACTTCGCCCGGCTGGAGCTTTGCCGCCGCTTCCGTCGCAGGCGCGCCCACGCAGTCCGCCGCGAAAGCCACAGGCTTCTTCAAAAGCTCCGAAAGCCTCGCCGCCACCGGCTTCGTCGACATTTCCGGGACGACCTTTCCTTTTGGACGTCCGAGATGGCTTGCAAGTATGACCGCCGCGCCCTGCTTCAGCAGATATTCGATGGTCGGCAGCGTAGCGCGGATTCGCTTATCGTTCGTGATGTTCTGGTTCTCGTCCAGCGGCACGTTGAAATCCGCGCGTACGAATACCTTTTTGCCTTTTACGTCAATGTCTTCGAGTGTTTTTTTGGCCATGGAAGTTCCTCCCTATCCTGTATTTTCATAACAAAGAGACCCGGCCCGTAAAAGGCCGGGCCTCCAATTCTTACCCGAAATCAAACGATATGCTTATTTCTGCACAAGTTTCTCCAGATATTTGATCGTGCGGACCATCTGGCTCGTGTAGCTGTTCTCGTTGTCATACCACGAAACGACCTGTACCTGCGTAAGATCGTCGTTGATCGGATTGACCATCGTCTGCGTCGCGTCAAACAGCGAGCCGTAGGTCATGCCGACGATATCACTGGACACGATCTCGTCCGTATTGTAGCCGAAGGATTCGTTCGACGCCGCTTTCATCGCCGCGTTGACTTCATCCACCGTGACTTTGCCTTTGACGACGGCAATCAGGATCGTCGTAGAGCCCGTCGGCGTCGGAACGCGCTGCGCCGCACCAATCAATTTACCTTTCAGCTCAGGAATGACGAGGCCGATGGCCTTCGCCGCGCCCGTGGAGTTCGGCACGATGTTGATAGCGGCGGCGCGGGAACGGCGAAGATCGCCTTTTCTCTGCGGGCCGTCCAGCGTCATCTGGTCGCCGGTGTAAGCGTGAATCGTCTGCATAATGCCGCTCTGGATCGGAGCGAGCTTATGGAGCGCCGCCGTCATCGGCGCGAGGCAGTTCGTCGTGCAGGACGCCGCCGAAATCACGTCGTCGGTCGGCTTCAGCGTCTCATGGTTGACGTTGTAAACGATCGTCGGCAGGTCGTTGCCCGCAGGCGCGGAAATGACGACTTTCTTCGCGCCGGCCTTGATATGCGCGGAGGCTTTTTCCTTCGAAGTATAGAAGCCCGTGCACTCGAGCACTACATCCACGTTCAGCTTGCCCCAAGGCAGGTTTGCAGCGTCGGCTTCCTTGAAAATCTTGATCGTCTTGCCGTCAACCGTAATGCCGTCTTCCTCGGCTTTTACATCATGATCGTAACGGCCCTGCGTGGAATCGTACTTCAAAAGATGCGCGAGCATCTTCGGGCTCGTGAGGTCGTTGATCGCGACGATTTCATACCCCTCAGCGGAAAACATCTGACGGAACGCCAGACGGCCGATACGACCGAACCCGTTAATTGCTACTTTTACTGCCATAAGACACAGCCTCCTAAAAAATAAATTTTCTTATACGGGAAACTTGCATTTGTCCGAAAAATCCCGCTTTTTATTATACCGCAAACGGGGCGCAAACGCAACGGGAAAGAGACCCATCAAAAAAACCTTTCGGAAAACGCTCCCGTTCTCCGAAAGGTTCAATTCTTTGGGAATCAATGATTCACTCTTTTTCCAGCGCCAGCTCCGCCTGCACGCGAATCGCGCATTCCAGTCTCTTTTTCTGAATCGCGCAGCCGACTTCGTAAGGCTCGCGAATGTTGCCATGGAAAAGATCGGCGTTGGCGTAGCAGCCGCCGCTGCAAAAGAACCGCGCCCAGCAGTCTTTGCACTTCGCCTTGTTCAGCACATGACTCTCGCGGAAATACTTTGGCAGCTCTTTATTCGTCACGCCATCGAAAACCGAGCCGAGGCGATAGCCCTCGCGTCCGACGAACTGATGGCACGGATAGAGATCGCCGTTCGCCGCCGCCGCATAATACTCATGGCCCGCGCCGCAGCCGGAGAGCCGTTTCGCCACGCAGGGGCCGCCGGAAAGGTCCATATTGAAATGGAAAAAGAAGAATCCCTTGCCTGCCCGATGGCGCTCCAGATACGCCTCCGTCAGCCGGTCGTACTCCGCAAACACGCGCGGCAAATCCTCTTCCTCGATCGCATAGGGCGCGTCCTTCGCAACGACAGGCTCCACGGACAGCACATCAAAACCCGCGTCCGCCATCGAAAGCACGTCCTTCGTGAAGTCGAGATTATACTTCGTATAAGTGCCTCGCAAAAAATAATCCTTGCCGTCCCGTGAATCCACCATCGCGCGGAATTTAGGGAGTACACGGTCATACGTGCCGTTGCCGCCCGCGTCGGGACGCATACGGTCGTGAACTTCTTTCCGTCCGTCAAGCGACAACACAAGGCTCACGCGGTTTTCATTCAACCAGTTCCGCACAGCTTCATCAAGCAAAAGTCCGTTGGTCGTCAGCGTCAGCTTGAAAATCTTGCCCGTTTCCTTCTCTCTTCGACGCACATACTCGGTGATATGCTTCACCACGGGCAGATTGACAAGCGGCTCGCCGCCGAAGAAATCAATCTCGCAATGCTTGCGCCCCTTGCTGTGCTCGATGATATATTCCACCGCTGCCTCGCCGACCTCATTGCTCATCAGCTCG
>CACZOL010000020.1 GCA_902782705.1 uncultured Selenomonadaceae bacterium | reverse complement strand
ATCATGGCGGGCAGCGGCGTCGGAAAATCGACGCTCCTTTCCATGATCGCCCGCAACACCGAGGCGGACATCAGCGTCATTTCCCTCGTCGGCGAGCGTGGCCGCGAAGTGCGCGACTTCATCGAGCGCGATCTTGGCGAGGAAGGCCTCAAGCGTTCCGTCGTCGTCGTTGCGACCTCGGACAAGCCGGCGCTGGTCCGTATCAAGGGCGCCATGACCGCCACGGCCATCGCCGAATATTTCCGCGATCAGGGGCGGCGCGTCGTATTGATGATGGACTCCGTCACGCGCTTTGCCATGGCGCAGCGCGAGGTCGGCCTGACCATCGGCGAGCCTCCGGCGACGCGCGGTTATACGCCGTCGGTTTTCGCGCTCCTGCCGCGCCTCTTGGAGCGCGCGGGAACCAGCGCCCGCGGCTCGATCACGGGCATTTACACCGTACTCGTGGACGGCGACGATATGAACGAACCGATCGCCGACGCCGTGCGAAGCATTCTCGACGGCCACATCGTGCTCTCCCGCTCGATTGCCGCCCAGAACCATTTTCCCGCCATCGACGTCCTCGCCAGCGTCAGCCGCGTCATGACCGACGTCGTGACAAAAGAGCACCGCGAGGCGGCGCAGCACATGCGCGCACTGATGGCGGTCTACAAAGAGGCGGAAGATTTAATCCACATCGGCGCTTACGTCAAAGGCTCCAGCAAGCGCATTGACGAAGCCATCGAGAAAATCGACGCGATCAACGAATTCCTTTGCCAGGGCGTCTTTGAAGTGACGGCCTTTGAGGAAATGAAAAAGAAATTGGAAAGCATTTGACGGTGTGAGGGGGCGTGACGTATGAAGAAATTCCGCTTCAAACTGGAAACGCTTCTCACCGTTACGCGCCGCAAGAAAGAAGACGCCGAGCGCGCTTTTGCGGAAGCGACGCGACAGCTCGAAGAAGAGCGGGCGCGCCTCGCCGTGTATCTGGAAGAGATGCAGAAAGCGCAGACCGAATACACGGAGCAGACGAAAGCGGGAAAGCGCATCAGCGTCGGGCGTCTGATGACCTATACCAGCTATGTAAATTGGAAACGCCGGCAAATCGAGGAGCAGCAGCAAGTCATTCTCTACGCGCAGACGGAACGGCAAAAGCGGCTCAAAGAGCTTCTGGCGATGATGTCGAAGCTCAAGACCATCGAGCAGCTCAAAGAAAAGCGGCTCCAGCAATACAAAGAAGAACTCCTTTTTGAAGAAAACAAGATGCTCGACGAGATCGGGCTGCAGCTTTATATGAGAAAGGCGGGCGCGTAATGGATATTTCATCGCTCAGCGCTGTCGTGAATCGCATCGAGGCGATCGAGACAAAAATCGGACTGCGCCGTTCCAAAGGCGGACCGGCGAGCTTCCAGCAAATGCTGGACAAGCAGATACAGGCGCAAAAGCCGAACGCCGGAGGAACCACGGCCTCGGCCCAGGCGGCGCAAAAACCGCAGCCGCAGAAAACACCGGTAAGCCCGACGTCCGCAGCGGACGCCGCCGCCGCTGCCGCGGCAGCCCCCGTTCCGGCGGACAGCGCGTATCTGGATGTGATTCGCGAGGCGGCGGGAAAATACGGCGTCGATCCGAAACTTGTCTCGGCGGTGGCTGAGATCGAGTCCGGTTTCTCGCAGGACGCCATCTCGGCGACGGGCGCGGTCGGCGTCATGCAGCTCATGCCGGAGACGGCGGAGTCCTTGGGCGTCAATCCTTATGACGCGAAGCAGAACATCAACGGCGGCACGCAGTATCTGCGGCAAATGCTCGACAGCTTCAACGGCGACGTGCGAAAAGCCGTCGCGGCATACAACGCGGGACCGGAAGCCGTGCGCGAGTACGGTGGCGTTCCGCCGTACAGCGAGACGCAGCAATACGTCTCGTCCGTACTGGACATTTACAGGTGAATCGTGCCTTCCGTTAGGGTGGTGAAATAATGGCAGAAAAGCCCAATCAGGCGGGGACAACTGAAGACGAGGCGCTGGAGACGGGCGAAGAAACGGCCTTTCAGCGCTGGAAACGGCGAATCCTGAAAACATTCGGACTGCTGCTTCTCCTTGCGGTTATCGTTGTGGCCGGATTTTTCGCGGGCGTCTATCTCCGTGTTCTGGACGTTTACGAGGTCAACGAGAAAATCGACCTGTACGCGATCCCTTTTATCGGAGAATATTTCGTAGAGCCGGCGAAAAAGACGCCGGGATTTTTGGACGAGTACGTCGTGCAGCCGGTGATCGGCGCAAAAGACTGGATCGCGTCGAAAATGTCCGACGAGCCTAAAAAGGAGCAGACGCCGGAGGGGCAGCCCGCCGACGGGGACAAGAAACCGGACGAGAAAAAAGACGAAAAGAAGGACGACAAGGATCAGCCGAAACCCATCAAAAAAGAAGAGGAATCGAAGCCCGTCGTCCTGACGAAGGAAGAGATCGAAAAGCGCCAGAAAGAGGAAGAAGCGGCGGAGCGCAAGCGCGTCTCGAAACTGGCGAAGCTCTACAATGAAATGAAGCCGGAAGCGGCCGCGGACATCATGACCGACCTTGACGACGAGATCGCCGTCGCCGTGCTGCAAAAGATGGACGAGGCGCAGGCGGCGAAAGTCCTTGCGGCGCTCGATCCCGGGCAGTCCGCGCGTCTGACGCGGAGCATTTACACGGGCCGCCGCTCCAGCCTGGCGTCCCCCGGCGACCAAATGGCGCCGCTCGCACAGGAAGAATAAATATTTTTGTCTTCTATTCTCTTAGCTGATTTAGCCTCCCCTGAAAGGGGAGGGCAAAACAGT
>CACZOL010000019.1 GCA_902782705.1 uncultured Selenomonadaceae bacterium | reverse complement strand
TGGGGCGTTGAAGCGACGGCGTCGCCGCGTGCCTGGAAAGATGCGGAAGAAATGCTCGCGTTGGCGGCGACGTCGGCGAAAACGCAGGGGCTTATCGCGTCGGGCGACCGTGCGGTGGTGACCTCGGGCATAAAAGTCGCGGCCGGCAACACGAATGCGATCAGGGTTTATACGATAGAATAATTTAAGGGGGTAATTTTCATGAATCAAAAAGCGGAAAAATTTTCACAGATGCTGGCACAGCTGCCGGACGATAATGTTTTCGAGACGCGCGAGGCGGAGGGTGATGAAGACCATCTGGTGCTGTTCCGTTCCAGTCTGGAAGTGAAAAAAGACTGGTTCCTGCCGATGGTCGTTTTCCTTGACGACACGATTTACACGATTGTTCGCGTCTGGGCCATGAACGATGCGGTGAACGACGACAATCGCGAGAAGGTGCGGGAGTATTTGACGGAGATGAACCGCCGCTACAAGGTGTTCAAATACTACGACACCGAGCAGGGCGACGTCGTCATTGACGCGTGCCTGCCGGACAACGCCGAGCATTTCGATCCGGAGAGCGTCGCCGTCATCATCGACGTGATCTGGGATCATCTGAAGGAGACGTTCCCGGAGCTGGAAGCGGCAATCAAAGGAAAATGAAAGTAAAAACCGGCGCACGAATCGTTTCGTGCGCCGGTTTTGCGTAGCTATGTCGTTTATTCGATGAGCGCGTCCTTGCAGAAGTCCATGAACGCGGCGGCCGCTTTGGAAATATAGCGGTCGCGTTTCCAGGCAAGGCCGACGTCGAAACGTTTCGGATTCTCGAAGGGAAGCACGCGGTAATTCCGCGCGTCTTTCGTCACGCAGTCGAGGAGGCACGCAAGTCCGATGCCGTTCTCCACAAGGTGCTTGATCAGCTCGATCTGGTTCGATTCGAGTACGATGTCCGGCTTGATGTTTTCGGCGGCGAAGCGGTCGGAAAGCATACGCCGGATAAAGGAGCCGTGTTTCATGACGAGGAGATTCTGTCCGTCGAAGTCCGAGAGCCGCAAGGACTGGCGCGCGGCCAGCGGAGAGTCCGACGGCACGCAGGTCACGAGCTCGGAGGAGCACATGGGGAACGTGTTCAGCGCGGCGGGAATGTCCGACAGAATAATGATGCCGAAGTCCAGCTCCCCGGCTTCCAGATTTTCGCGGATTGCCATCGAGCCCTCTTCGTTCAGGCTGATGGTGAGGCGCGGGTAAAGCTTCTGGAAGTCCGAGCAAATGCGCGAGAAGAGATACGCGCCAATCATCGGCGGAATACCGATGCGGATATTGCCGCGGTCGAGATTCTTGCAGTCGTCGACTTCGCGCAGCGCGTCGTGCAGGATTTCCATAGCCGGCTCGATGCGGCGAAGGAAGATTTCGCCCTCGGGGGTCAGCAGAAATTGTTTTTGGCTGCGGTCAAAGAGCCGGACGCCAAGGCTCGTCTCCAATTTTTGAATGGCGACGGTGATGTTCGGCTGGGAGACCGCCAGCTCCCCCGCGGCGCGCGTCAGGTTTTTCAGCTTCGCGGCCATGCGGAAATACTCGAGATGCCGAAGCTCCATCGGGATTTTTTTCATCATTGCTCACACTTTCTAAACTGAAATATACCTCTCCATAGGAGGCATTTATCTATATATTAATAATTATATCATATAACTTTATATATGGCTATAAATTTCCTCAATTTCTTTTTCGCAGGAATTTTTGCTTCATTAGGAAAATAAATCATTTAACCCTAGCAAAATCAATATCATTGTGCTACACTATATGCTGTGAAGAAATAGTCTTCGGAAGAAACAGGGCGCAAGGAGCCGCGCCCGTTGAAATTCCACGCCCGACGGGCGAAAAGGAGAGGAATTGTTTTGGAAACATCAACAGTAGTCGGCCTTATCATGGGCTTGATTTCTATTTTTGTCGGTATGGTCATCAAGGGCGCACCGCTTTCTGCTTTGAACAACCCGGCGGCGTTCCTGATCATCATTTGCGGCACGATTTCCTGCCTCTTCACGGGTTTCCCGATGGAGAACATGAAAAACATTCCGAACCTTTTCAAGAAGGTTATCAACCGTCCGCAGCTCAAAGACCGAGGCGAGCTTTTGCGGATGTTCGTCGAGCTTTCGCAGATTGCGCGTCGTGAAGGTATTCTGGCTTTGGAAAGCAAGGTGCAGGAGATCGAGGATCCGTTCTTCCGGTCCGGTCTCGGCATGGTCATCGACGGTATGGATCCCGAATTCGTTTCGGATGTTATGGACGCGGAATTGACGGTCATGCAGGCGCGTCACGCGGAAGGCCGATCGGTCTTCAAGCAGGCCGGTACGTACGCGCCGACGCTGGGCGTTCTGGGCGCCGTGGTTGGTCTGATCGCGGCTCTCGGTAACATGAACGATATCGATAAGCTCGGTCACGCGATCGCGGCGGCGTTCGTTGCTACGATTCTCGGTATTTATACGGGTTACGTGCTTTGGCTCCCGTTCGAGAACAAGCTGAAAGTGTTCTCGGAGATGGAAATCAGCCAGAAGCGTATGATTATTGAAGGTATTCTTTCGCTCCAGGCGGGCGATTCGCCGACGGCTATTGAAGCGAAGCTGATGGTCTTCATTCCGCAGTCTGAGCGTGAAGGCCTGAAGACGGAGGGATAATTCATGGCGAAGAAAAAGAAACACGGCCCGCCGCATGAAGAAGAAGCGGGCGAGGCTTGGCTGCTTCCGTATTCCGATTTGATGACGCTGCTTTTGGCGCTGTTCCTTTGCCTCTTCTGTATGTCGAAGGTTGACGGCGGCAAGGCGCAGGCGATGGGCGCAGCTTTCGGCAAAGCGTTTGGCATTGGTATGGGCGGCGGAGGACTTTTACCGGGACTCGGTCTCATGTCGTACCCGCAGGCAGGCAACGGCGGCGATGGCGACGGCAAAGGCGAGGATAACGGCAACAAGGCGTATCTGGCGGAGAACGAGACGCTCGAGCATTTGCAGCAGACGATGGACCAATACATCGTGACGAATCATCTGAAAGACGAGCTGAAGACGACGCTGACCGAAGAAGGGCTGATGATCCGTATCAAGGAGACGGCGCTTTTCCCGTCCGGCTCGGCGGAGCTCGTGAACGATTCGCAGCTCATTGTTCCGGTGGTGGCGGGGCTCTTGGCGGCGATTCCCGAGCGCGTGATTATCTCCGGTCACACGGACAACGTGCCGATTGCCACCGCGCAGTATCCGTCGAACTGGGAACTTTCGTCGGCGCGCGCGATGACGTTCATGAAGGCACTTTTCGAATCGAATGCGAAGCTGAATCCGGCACGGTTCAGTGCGATCGGGTACAGCGAGTATCGTCCGGTCGCCCCGAACGATACGGAGGAAGGACGCAGGCGCAACCGTCGCGTCGAGATCATGATCGCGCGTTCTTTCAAGATGGCGGAGGGGACGCTCGTCGCAAAGCAATAAAATTTACGCAGGCTGTCGTATCGAACGGCAGCCTGTTTTTGTAAACGGAGGGAACGATATGAGAATCGCCTTGGCGGAGGAAATGCGCCGTATTGATAAGATGGCGGCGGAGGTCTACGGGATTGACGAGCTCCTTTTGATGGAAAACGCAGGGCGTGCGGCGGCGGATGCCCTGACCGGTCTTTTGGGCGAGATTGCCGACCGGACGGTCTGCATTCTCGCGGGCAGCGGCAACAACGGCGGAGACGCGTACGCGGCGGCGCGCCATCTCTGGAGCCGCGGCGCGCGCATCGCGATTTATTCCGTGGGCAACGCCGAGCACATGAAAGCGGCGACGAAGAAAAATCTGGAGATTTGCCAAAAACTCGGCATTCCCGTTCGACCAATCACGGCGGAGCGCGATTGGGAAAAGCTCAGGATTTATTTGCGCCTTGCGGACGGCGTGCTGGACGGGATTCTCGGCACGGGCGTCAAGGGACCGCTTCGGGAGCCGGAGGAGCGGCTGATTCGTCTCGTAAACGAGGAGGCGCGTCATGTAGTTGCCATCGACGTACCGAGCGGTATCGACGCGGACACGGGGACGATGCACGGCGCGGCAATCATGGCGGAGACGACGGCGACTTTCGGCTTGCCGAAAGCGGGGCTCTTTTTCTGCCCGGGCGCGGCATGCGCGGGCCGGATTGTCGTAGATTCCATCAGTTTGCCGCAGGCGCTGGTGGACGATAAATCCATTCTTCAGGAATATCTGGACGATTGGGCGGCGCGGAGCCTGCTCCCCGCGCGCGCATCAGACGCGCATAAAGGCTCCTGCGGCCGCGTGCTCGTCGTCGCCGGATCGCGCGGTATGACGGGCGCGGCGGTAATGGCGTCTACGGCGGCGCTGAAGGCCGGCGCGGGTATCGTGACTTTGGCGGCGGCAGAGGGTGTCGCGGACGTACTCGCGGAAAAAACCACGGAGGTCATGACAAGTCCGCTGCCGGAAGTGCGGCGAGGCATTTTGGGCGAGGCGGCGACGGATGCGCTTTTCGCGCTCTTGCCGAAGTATGACACGGTGCTGATCGGGCCGGGGCTCGGGCGCGCGCCGGAGACGGGCGCGATGGTGCGGCGATTCGCTTCCCGCGTGCAGACGCCGCTGATCCTCGACGCGGACGCGCTCTACGCATTCTGCAACCATACGGACGAATTGCCGAAGCTCGGCAATCCGCTCATCATGACGCCGCACCTTGGCGAAATGGCGGAGCTCCTGGACATCAAGATCGAGCAGCTTCGGGAAAATCTCGTCGCGCACGCGCGCAAAGCGGCGGCGGATTGGAACGCGATTCTTGTGATGAAGAGCGAATGCACCATCGTCGCGTTCCCCGACGGGCGCGTCTTTTTCACCTCGAAAGGAAATCCCAGCATGGCGACGGCGGGCGCGGGCGACGTACTGGCGGGCGCTATCGCCGGATTGACGAAAGAAGCGGGCCCGCATGCGGCGGCGCTTCTCGGCGTGTACCTGCACGGCTCCGCCGGAGATCTGGCGGCGGACGAGAAAGCGGAAGGACTCGTTGCGGGCGACATTCTCGAAAAACTCCCCGTCGCGCGCTTGAAGCTGAAAAACGGGGAATAATGTCTTGACGGCGTGAGAAGACAGGCATAAAATATAGACGTTATTATTTTATAAGGTTTGCAAGGAGATGGGTTTTCATGGCGGAGATCAAGTTTGTGAAAGCGGATTCGTTGAAGGCGAAGCCGGACGTATCGAAGATCGGCTTCGGCACGCATTTCACGGATTACATGTTTGAGATGGACTATACGGAAAAGGACGGCTGGCATGACGCGCGCATCATTCCGTACGGCGATATCCCGGTCAGCCCGGCGAATACGACGCTGCACTACGGGCAGGCGGTGTTTGAGGGCCTCAAGGCGTACCGTCAGGGAAAGCGCGCGGTGATTTTCCGCCCGAAGACGCATCTCGAGCGCATGGAAAATTCCTGCCGTTTGCTGGATATTCCGGAGTTCCCGATGGAGACGGTGCACGAAGGGCTTCGTCAGCTTATTGCCATTGAGAAAGACTGGATCCCGACGGAGCGCGGCCAGAGCCTCTATATTCGTCCGTTCATTTTTGCCGACGATCCGTATCTTGGCGTCAGCGTCAGCGGCTCGTACAAGCTCCTGATCATCCTTTCTCCGGTGGCGGCGTATTACGCGCACGGATTCGCGCCGGTCAAGATCATGGTCGAGGACACTTACGTCCGCGCGGTGCGCGGCGG
>CACZOL010000018.1 GCA_902782705.1 uncultured Selenomonadaceae bacterium | reverse complement strand
GACGTGCAGGTCCTTCAAAATGTTCAGCGACGAATAGCCGCTGCCGAAATCGTCCATCTCGACGACGTAGCCGCAAGCCTTCAAATCCTCAAGGGTTTTTATCATCAGATCCATACCGCCGATAGCGGACGACTCCGTGATCTCGATACGCAGGAGCGCAACGGGCAGATCGTAGGCCTTGCGAAGCTTTTCGATTTCGTCTACGTAGTCATGACGATAAATGTCGCAGCGGGACATATTGACGGAAATGGGAACCGTCGGGACGCCGGTATTCAAACATTTCCTCTGGAACTGACAAACGGCCTCAAACATGCGAAGGTCCGCCTGATAAATCAGATCGTGATCCTCCAGCACAGGCACGAAATCCGTTGGGTACTGCAGACCGTGTTTCGGACAGTGCCAGCGCATCAGGGCTTCCGCCCCTACCATGCGCCCGGTGCTGTGATTGATTTGCGGCTGATACATTGCGTAAATATAGCCGCTGCGCAATGCTTCTCCGAAGCACTCGACTATTTCCTGTTCGGTGGGTTTACTTCCCAAAACTAAGAGCCCCTTTCGTTGCAGGCGAAGTCATAAGTCGTAATGGAGTTTATACACGTCGATTATACATCATTCCGGCGCCGCGTGGAAAGAAAATATTTCACGCAGCGCCGGCTGCATAGTGGAAAGACTCTAAAGATGGGAAAATCTGATCGCAGGACGGGCACGTCCGGAGAAAATGTTGGCGGAGGCTATAAACCCCTGCTTTAACTTTTATGCGCGTTTGCGAGCTCGTGCAGAGAAAGCGATTCCTCATCCCGCGTTTCGGTTTCTTCGCGCTTTGCGAACCAGCCGGCCAGAAGCGTGCCGGAAATGGAATGCCATGCGCAGGACACGGCCGCCGCCAGCGCTGCATGAGGATAGACGGCGAAATGCGCCATCGCGAGTCCGGTGGCAAGACCTGCGTTTTGCATGCCGACCTCGATGGACAGCGTGCGTTTTTTCGCCGTGTTCATGCCGAAGAAACGGCCGACCATGTAGCCGAGGAGATATCCGAGACCGTTATGCGCAAACACCGCAAGGAAAATCACGACGCCTGCCGTAAAGAAATTCTTGCCCTGGAGAGAAATCACGCCGCCGACAATCAACGCGAGCCCGACGACCGCTACGGCGGGCATTACCTGCTGCACATCTTGGAAACGTTTCGTTTTGCCATAGAAATGGTTGAGAAGGAATCCGACGAACACCGGCAAGACCACCGCTTCGGCAATCGAGATAAACATGGCAGCTGCAGGAACTTCAATGCGCTCCCCCGCTAAAAGAAGAACCAGCATCGGCGTCATGATCGGCGCGAGCAGAGTCGAAGCCGTCGTCATGCCGACGGAGAACGGAACGTCGCCGCCGCAGAGAAACGACATGATATTGGAGGAAATGCCGCCGGGGCAGCAGCCGACAAGGATCAGGCCGACTGCGATTTCATCGGGCAGGTGGAATACCTTCGCCAGCGAGTAGGCAAGCAGCGGCATGATCGTGTACTGCGCCGCCGCGCCGATGAAGATGTCCAAGGGCCGCTTTGCCAGCAAACGGAAATCTTCCGCCGTCAGCGTCAGTCCCATGCTGAACATGATGATGAAAAGGATCGCGATTTGGTTCATACCCTTCACCCACGCGAACGAAGCAGGCGAGAAAAATGCGACGGCCGCCGCCGCGATGACAAAGGGCGCCGTATGCGAAGCCAGCATGCGGCTGAGGTTCTTTAAAGTTTCCATGGTAGTTGTACCTCCTGATAAAAAAATAAAAGTCCGTCCCCAAAAAAGGGACGGACAATAAAGACCGCGTTACCACCCAAATTCCATGCCAAAGCATGACGCTCATCAGCGCACCAACATGCGCGGCTTCACTAACGGGAAGCGCCCGTTGCGGCTTACTGAAAGGTTCTTTTCAGCCGCACTTCTCAGGGAGGATTTTCGTCGATCGCTCGGCTGCCGGCTTGCACCAGACCCGGCTCGCTGTGAGCTCCGCGAAGGAGTACTCTTTCCCTTCATCGAATGTCTGCGAGAGTTGTTTTGTTTAACGGTGAATATAATAGTCCCATTGATTTTTCTTGTCAAGCGTTTCGTTGAAAAAGTCAGCGAAAAATATCTTTTCCTTCGCTTTAAGATTCGCTATAATGGGAAGGTATGAAATGAGTTTTACGGCGCGGCATATTCGGGCAAGAGCTGCAGGCCGAAAAATAAGAGGAGCGGCAAACGATGAATTTCGATCCTAAGACTTCTGCGCTTCGCCATCCGGGCGAAGTGGTTGCCGAAATGCTGGACGCCACGGGTATGTCGAAAAAAGAGCTTTCCCTGCGTTCCAGCGTCTCCGAAAAATATATCGATATGGTCCTTCGCGGCAACAAGGAAATCTCCTACGTTTTCGCGAAACGCCTGGAGTGCGCGCTGGGGCTTTCGGCGCGCGAATGGCTGGATATGCAGGAGCGGTACGATGAAGATCGGTTTGCGCGCAAAGAGCGGGAGAGCGTACAGCCGGAAGAACTGGACGCGATCGTACAGCTTTCCCCGGTGCTTCCCTGCCTCCGCCAGATGGGATTTTTGCGCGAAATGGCGGACGATACGGACGCCGTCCTCGAAGTGCGGAATTTTCTGGGCGTGAGCGACCTGACGAAAGTGCCCGAGATTTCCTATCATGTCGCCTATCGTGCACAGCATCGCGGGGGCGTCGAGGTCGATCCGTATATCCTGTTGGCTTGGCAGCAGATGTGCGAGCGCATGACGGAAGACGTCGGTACGCCCGTATCCTTTGACGTACAGAAGCTCAAGGCGGGACTGCCCGCGATTCGGCATCTGATGTTTTACACGGAGGAAGAACTGCCGTTTTTGCTCAAGAAAACCTTTTCCGCCTGCGGCGTTGTTTTCCGCGGCGTCCGCCGTTTCGAGGGCGCTGCCATGCGCGGCTTCATCAAGCAAAGAGGCGACGGGCGGCTGGCGCTTTGCGTCGCGGTGGGCGACGAGCGGCAGGATTTTTTTTGGCGCAGGTTGTTCCGGCAGATCGGCCATATCATAAACGGAAAAATGCGGCGGTTGGTGGATTTTCCCCTGCAGGAAAACGAGGACGAATACGCGGATGAAATGCTGCTTCCGGCGCAGCAGTATAATATTTTTGCCGCGCTGGGGAATTTTTCGGCGGAAGCCGTTCAGCGATTCGCGGGCAGCCAGACCGTACCCGACTATATCGTGGAGGAACGGCTCCTGCGCGACGGCCTGTTGCCGGAAAGCGAGGCCGCGAACCTGCCGCGCTACACATGGACGGAAATATAGCACAGGAAGAAGGCCGCCCCGGGGCGCAATGTCATTAAGTTAAGAAGTTTAGGACAAAAATAGCCCTCCGCTTATTTATTATGGTAAGCGGAGGACTTTCAATTAATCAGGACAATTTAACCTACATTTATATAACTAGGACAAGCTTGCCCATAATTTTCGCATAGATTATAGCCGCCTGCAACCTTTCCCAATTCTTCTTCTTCCAACTCAAGATCGCATATCTCGGCCAAATAGGCTTCAGCCTCCTCTTGTGTCACTTCCATACCTTCCGATTTGGCTAAAGCCATCAGTTCTTCCGTAGTACGACATTGCATAGCTTTTGCAAGCATTTCTCTCGTGATTTCGTTTTTGTTAATCGACATGGTAGAATCCTCCCTTAACTGTTCATATTTAAATGCTTTTAATTATATATACAAAACAGGTTCATCAAAATTGACGCTGCCGGAAATTTTTTTTAAATTGTTAGCGTCGGGAGATTTTAACCACATCGGGTCGGGCGATTTTAACCAAGAAAGAGGTTCTGGATTCTT
>CACZOL010000017.1 GCA_902782705.1 uncultured Selenomonadaceae bacterium | reverse complement strand
GGAAAACCGATGGTGGCCATGCATTGGGAAAAATACTTCCAGCATATCTGCGAGAAGTACAATTCCATTTACAAGGTACCGATACCAAAGATTACTCCCCATGTTTGCCGCCATACTTATTGCAGCAACATGGCCCACGCTGGGATGAATCCCAAAACGCTGCAGTATCTGATGGGGCATTCGGATATAAGCGTAACCCTTAACACTTATACCCATACGAGCTTTGAACAGGCAGAAGAGGAACTGAAAAAAGTGAATTATTCGAGGTTGTAATTCGGTGAAAAACGGCTATTTTTACAACTTTTTTACAACTTTTCACGACTTAAATATGCGATTTTATGCCGATTTATGCCGAATTCTGAAAAATTCCAAGTGGCTGCAAAGCCTTATAAATCAAGGCTTTTCAAGGAGTTGCCTGCGATGATAAAAATCATGTTTGTTTGCCACGGCAATATTTGTCGCTCGCCGATGGCCGAGTTCGTGATGAAGGATTTGGTGCGGCGTGCGGGGTTGGAAAACGAGATCTTTGTCGCTTCCGCCGCCTGCCGTCGCGACGAGATCGGCAGCGACACGTATCTCGGTACGCGGGAAAAGCTGGACGAGATGGGCATCCCTTATACGAAGCGGCGTGCCGTGCAGATTACGAAGGCCGATTATGAAAACTACGACTGCATTGTCGGCATGGACGATGAAAATATGCGGGACTTGCAGCGTCTGTCGGCAGGCGACCCAAAAAAGAAACTCCATCTTTTGATGGAGTTTGCAGGGGAGGATCGCGGCGTGGCCGATCCTTGGTACACGGGGGATTTTGATACGACGTATATGGATGTGCTGAAAGGCTGCAGGGCGCTGCTCAAGCGCTTGCATTCCGCGTAATCATCGTCGACAAAAAAGCAGCGGCAACGCCGCTGCTTTTTTATGTCGGCGCTGTAGCTGGGAGAGCTTCGGCGCTTTCGGTGACGACGCGGTTGCGTCCGCGTTGCTTTGCCGTGTATAGGGCGTCGTCCATGCGTTTGAATACGGTTTCGTTCGGCTCGTCCTCGTGCCATGAGGCGACGCCGACGCTGCAAGTGACGCGTTGTTTCGGGCAAATGGAGGAGGCTTCGACGGACGCGCGGAGTTTTTCGCCTAAAGCGGAGGCTTGCGCAAGGTCGTGGTTTCGGCACAGCACGACGAATTCCTCGCCGCCCCAACGATAGAGTGTTTCCTTCGACGAAAGCTGCCGGCGAATCAAGTCGACAAAATTGATGAGCACGCGGTCGCCCATGTCGTGACCGTAGTTATCGTTGACGCTTTTAAAGAAATCGATGTCCAGCATGAGGATCGAGAGGGGGAGCTGCGCGACGCGGGTGAGAGCGACGGCTTCCATCACGTCTTGGTCGCATTTCAGACGGTTGAGACATTTCGTCAGCGGATCGAGTTCCGAGCGCTCGATGGCGCTTGCCACTTCTATTTCCAAGGATCGCGCAAGGGCGATCAGGCTGCGTTCTTTGCGAAATTGCTCGCCGACCAGCGAGAGGATGAAGTAGGCGAAAGCGAGGATGGCAAAAGGCGCAATCGCCATCAGATAGGGAATCAGCGGGGAAAGACGCAGGAATCGGCAGACGCCGTTCAGGATCGCGACGAGAGGCAGTATGATGCTCGGCACGAGAAACGTGTGGCAGTGGTCTCCGTTGGAACGATAGAGACAGAAGATTTGTATCGCCTGCAGGATCGCCATGGCGATGAGGAGGATCGGAACCATGAGCATGAGCCCGTTCTGGTCCGCGAAGAACGGCGGCAGCGGAAGCTCGATTTCAAGGCAGGTCGCAATCTCCAGAGCGACAGCGGCGACGGCAATCCCGCCGTAAACATATAGCGTGTTCTTGACGGCAGGCTTGAACTTCTTGTCCACAAGCTCCAAGACGATAAACGAGCCGCTGACGGGCATCAGGTAGAGCATGGAGAGCAGCACCCGCCACCAGAAACCCGGCTGGTCCCAAAGGAAGATGGTGTTGTTGCTCGCGCTGAACAGCCATACCGCGAAGATGATCAGGAAGATGAATATATAGCGATACAGGCGGCGCAGCTCGTCCTGATTCATGTAATACATCCAGACGAGAACCATCAGTATGAAGACGATGGGAAGAGTGATGAAATAAGGGAGGTCAAAGAGGAAAAGCCGCCGTACCTGATCGGCGTTCGTGCCGAGGGATATGCCCATAAGGCGTCCAAGGCTGACGGGCGACTCGGAATACATTTGGAAGGTGATGGTGTGAGCGTCCTGGCGTTGCTCCGAGGGCAGCGTGATGAGGTGCCAGCGCCAGCCGTAGCCGATTTGCTGGTGTGCGAGGGTTCCGTATTGATAGACGAGCTTGTCGTCCTGCCAGACGCGGAAGGACTGGTTTATCGTGACGAAAAAAAGCGTATTGACGTCGGGCGACGTGGGCGCAAGATCCATACGGAGCCAAACGTGATTGGATTTGCCCGAGAGCGGCGGCGCTTCCTTGTCCGCGTCATAGGGCTTCCAGTCCGATTCGTTCGGCTCCGTTTCCTGCAGCCATGTAAAACCGCCGGAAGCTGTGCGCGGAGAATCGCCTTCACGGTACCGCCAGTCGTGAAATACGCCCGCCTCGGCGGCGGGCGCAAAAAACAAAAAGAGGGCGACCGCGACGAGAATCAGCCGTGGGAACGCGTGCGGATTTCTCATGACGATCGCCTCCTAAGTTTATGAATTATAGTGATTATCGTACATAGCGAAATGAAATTGTCTGCACAATCAATGCTCTCTCATGTGAAAAGGTCGTCGTGAAACGTATAGGCGCACATCGCGCAGACGAGGACGAGGAGAAAGACGTCGCCCATGGCCGGACCTCCTTGCAAGATAAGTGTTATATAGTATAATATATTGTCAGACGAAGAAAAACAAGGGGGAAAACGTATGGAATCGGCGCGGGTGGAAATTTCGGACCTCGAGGCGGCGGAAGCGGCGTTGACGTCCGTCGGCGCCGATTCGCGCGGCGTCGCGATCATGAAGGAAAAGGCGGTCTTTCGCACGGTGCGCGTGAAGGATGTGCCGCTGCGCGCGGCGCTTCTCGTCAAGCAGACGTTTCTCGCGCATGGCGCGGAAGCGGCGGTGTCGCGGGAGACGGCGGCGCTGGCTGCGGAGACGACGGATATGATCTTGATGGGCACGTTGGCGCAGTACCGGACGATCCTCGCCAAGATGCGCGAGCAGCCTTTCGGCCTTCGGGGACTTTCGGCGGATTTAGAAAAAATTTTATGGGAAAATCCGTAAATGAAGAAGGATTTTTTCAAGCAATCGCGAATGAAATATGCATACAGTATAAAATTACAGGAAACAAGGAACATTGTTTCCTGACAGAAAGGTCAGGTGACAGCCGTATGGCTAAGATTCGGATTCGCAATATGATGTTTTACGGGTTCCATGGGATTTATGAGTATGAGCGCGAGCAGGGGCAGAAATTCTTCGTCGACGTCTCGCTGGAGACGAGAGACAATCACGCGGCGGAGACGGACAGCGCCGACGACGGCGTAGACGCTGCGCATGTTTATACGTTTGTGCGCGACGTGGTCGAGAACAAGCGCTACACGCTGCTCCAGTCGCTGGCGACGGAGGTCAACCGTCAGCTCTTGAAGGCGTTTCCGCAGTGCAAGTCGGCGACGACGCTGATCAGGAAGCCGTCGGTGCCGATCGCAGGTCCTTTGGATTGCGTGGAAGTCGAGGTAACGTCGGCGTCGGAAGATTTCGCAAAGACAGAGTGATACAGGAAATTAAAGCCATGCGGGCAAACGCTTCCCGCGTGGCTTTTTTGTGCTTCTTTTTCGCTCGCGCTTGACAGAAGAAACTTTCTTTCCTATTATATAGGCGTTCATGTAAAATTTGAAAATTGAAAGGGCGGTGCGGCGGTGGCGCAGGACGGGGCTTTTTTCGCGGCGGCGCTTTCGGCGTCCGGCGTCGGGATTCCCGGCGTGGAACGATTGGCGGCGGATACGGGCGGCGCTCGGGGCGCGTGGGAGGCGGACGCGGAAATACTTCGCCGGCATTTGGATGAAAAGGCGGTCGCTGCGCTTCTGAAGCTGCGGCGGGAGAAGCCGCAGCTGCCGGAACAGATTGCCGAGGCGTGCGCGAAGCTGGGCGTCTCGATATGGACGCGGGACGATGACGAGTACCCGCCGATCCTTCGTGAGATTGCACGGCCGCCGTTGGCGCTTTTTGCGCGTGGGACGTCCGTTCCCGACGCCGAGCGTATCGCGGTGGTCGGATCACGACATGCGAGCCCGTATGGGCGGCGCGTTTCCGAAGAGCTCGCGATGGGACTGGCGGCGCGCGGCGTGACTGTGGTAAGCGGCGCGGCGCGGGGCGTCGATTCGGCGGCGCATACAGGGGCGCTTCGTTCGGGGCGCACGGTCGCGGTGCTCGGCTGCGGAATCGACGTTGTTTATCCGCCGGAAAATGCAAAGCTTCTTGACGAGATTGCGGAGTCGGGTGTGGTGCTTTCCGAGTATCCGCCGGGGACAAGACCCGTCGCAGCGTTTTTCCCGCAGCGAAACCGAATCATCAGCGGCCTTTCCCGGGGCACGCTGGTTGTCGAGGCGGCGGAGCGCAGCGGCTCGCTGATCACGGCGGAGCTTGCGCTGAGCGAAGGCCGCGACGTGTTCGCCGTGCCCGGCGGAATTTACTCGGATACGAGCAGGGGCTGCCATCGCCTGATACAGCAAGGCGCGAAGCTCGTGACGTCGGCAGCGGACGTTTTGGACGAATACCCGTGGGCAAAGAGGGAAAGCCCGCGCAAAAAAAGCGGCGGTTCGTCCGCGAACGAGACGACGCCGGAGAACCTTTCGGCAGAGGAACGCGCGGTTTACGCGATCCTTTCCAAGGCCGATCCGCTCTCCGTGGACGATATCGTCTATCGGCTGCACGGCAGGGGCGACGCGTCCAACGTCGCGTTCCTGCTGCTTCAGATGCAGCTCAAGGGCGCGATCCTGGAAGACGGAAACCATGCATATACGCGCGCGTGATTGCGCATGATAAGGAGGAACATCGTTGCAAGCATCAGCGAAAACCAAGACGAAAAAAGGCGCGGCGACCAAAAAAGCCGTCTCCAAGAAAAAGACCGCCGTGAAGAAACCAGCGGCGGCTTCCGAGAAGACGCTCGTCGTCGTGGAGTCTCCCGCGAAAGCGAAGACGATTGAGAAATATCTTGGCAAGGACTATGTCGTACGCGCTTCCATGGGGCATCTCAGAGACCTCCCGAAGAGCCAGTTCGGCATCGACGTCGATCACGATTTTGAGCCGAAATATATCAATATCCGCGGCAAGGGCGACCTGATCCGCGCGCTGAAAAAAGACGCGAAAGATGCGACCCGCGTCTATCTCGCGTCCGACCCGGACCGCGAGGGAGAAGCGATCGCGTGGCATCTTGCGCATTTGCTCGATATTGCGCCGGACGAGGACTGCCGCATCGTGTTCAACGAGATCACGAAGCCGGCCATCAAGGCGGCCATCGAGGAGCCGCGCCGCATCGACATCGACCGCGTCGACGCGCAGCAGGCGCGGCGTATGCTCGACCGTATCGTGGGTTACAAACTGTCGCCGCTGCTCTGGCGCAAAGTCAGGAAAGGGCTTTCGGCGGGACGCGTGCAGTCCGTGACCGTGAAGCTGATTGCCGACCGGGAAGAGGAAGTGCGGAATTTCGTTTCCGAAGAGTATTGGACGGTCGATTTGAAGTTCCGCAAGAAGCGTTCGCGTCTTTTCACGGCGGAGCTTTCGGCGGTGGACGGCAAGAAACCGGTACTTTCGGATCGGAAAGCGGCGTTCGCGGTCAAAGACGCGCTGGAAAAGGAGAAGTTCACGGTAACCGAGGTCAAGCGCCGCGAGCGGCAGCGGAAAGCCGCGCCGCCGTTCAATACGAGCAGCCTGCAGCAGGACGCCGCGCGCAGGCTCGGATTCACTTCGCGCAAGACGATGATGCTCGCGCAGCAGCTTTATGAAGGTATCAGCCTCGGGCGCAAAGGCCCCGTCGGCTTGATTACGTATATGAGAACGGATTCGACGCGCATTTCCCAGCTGGCGACGGAAGAGGCGCGCGCTTTCGTCGTCGAGCGCTACGGCACGACTTACGTTCCGTCGAAGCCGAATGTCTACGCTTCTGGCAAAAATGCGCAGGACGCCCATGAAGCGATTCGCCCGACCAGCGTTCTCAGGACGCCGGAGGAAGTCTCGTCGTTCCTGACGGCGGATCAGCTCAAGCTGTACACGCTGATCTGGCAGCGGTTCGTCGCGTGCCAGATGACGCCCGCCGTTTACGATACGCTGGGCGTCGCGATTGCGGGCGGCAAGCGCTATGTGTGCCGCGCCACCGGATCGGTGCTGAAATTCGCGGGCTTTACCGCCGTTTACGCGGAGACGGGGAGCAAGAAGGAAAAGGACGTCGTATTGCCGGAGCTTTCCGTCGGCGACGCGCTCGACCTTTCCGCCATCCTGCCCGAGCAGCATTTCACGGAGCCGCCGCCGCGCTACAACGAGGCGTCGCTGGTCAAGACGCTGGAGGAAAAAGGTATCGGGCGCCCGAGCACATACGCGCCGATCATCGAAACGATCCTCGCGCGCGGCTATGTCGTGCGCGTCGAGAAGACGTTCCGTCCGACGGAGCTCGGCGAGATCGTCGTGAAAATGCTCGAAGAATATTTCAAGGACATCGTCGATGTGAAATTTACTGCGACGCTGGAGAACGAGCTCGATGAGATCGCGGACGGCAAACGCGGGAAAAATAAATTCCTTTCCGATTTCTACGGGCCTTTTGCAGATACGCTGGAAAAGGCGGACGCGGCTATCGGTCACGTCGAGCTTCCCGTCGAGGAGTCCGACGTCGTTTGCGAGCATTGCGGCAGGAAGATGGTCGTCAAGCAGGGCCGCTACGGGAAATTCCTCGCGTGTCCCGGGTTCCCCGAGTGCCGGAATACGAAGCCGTTCTTGAAGGACACGGGCGCGTTTTGCCCGCGGTGCGGCGGCAGCATCGTCGAGCGGCGCACGCGGCGCGGCCGGATATTCTACGGCTGCAAGAATTATCCCGATTGCGATTTCGTGACGTGGGACGTGCCGGAGACGGAGCCCTGCAAGACTTGCGGCTCTTTGGTCCTGCGCCATCATTTCAAGAACGGGCGCGTATTGCGCTATTGCATCAACGACGCCTGCAAGACCCGGGTCGATCATCCGATCAACAAGGAACTTGAGCGCTTGCGTGCGCGCGCTGAAAAAGCAAAGCAGGGCGCGGCGGCGGAAAAATCCGCTGCGAAAGAGAAGACGACGGCCAGCGGAAAGACCGTGAAAAAAGCGGCGCCGGTAAAGAAGGCAGCGGCGAAGAAGCCGGCCGCGAAAAAAACGACGGCGACGAAGAAGACCGCCGCGAAAAAGAAATAACGATGGAGACCACGAACAAGATCCATCGCGTCATCGTCGTCGGCGCGGGGCTGGCGGGCAGCGAGGCGGCTTGGCAGGCGGCGCAGCGCGGCGTGCCGGTGACGCTGTATGAGATGCGCCCCGGGGAAACGACGCCTGCGCACAAGACAGGCGGCTTCGCCGAGCTCGTTTGCAGCAACTCTTTGCGCGCGGCAGGACTGGAAAATGCCGTCGGCGTCTTGAAAGAAGAAATGCGCCGTCTCGGCTCCGTCGTCATGGAAGCCGCGGACGCGACCCGCGTACCTGCGGGCGGCGCATTGGCCGTCGATCGCGAAGGGTTCAGCCGGTATATTACCGAGCGCGTTGAGAATCATCCGCTTGTCGAGGTTCGTCATGCCCGTCTCGACGCCGTGCCGCGCGAAGAAGACGCGGCGACGATTGTCGCCAGCGGCCCGCTGACGGACGGCGCATTGGCGGAGGACGTAGCGCGGCTGACGGGCGGCAAGGGCCTTTACTTTTACGACGCCGCCGCGCCGATTGTGACGCTGGACTCGGTGGACATGACGCGGGCGTACCGCGCTTCGCGCTATGGAAAAGGCGAAGCGGCGTACATCAACTGCCCGCTGACGAAAGAAGAATACGAGGCGTTTTGGGACGCGCTCGTGAATGCGGAAAAAGCGCCGACCCATGCGTTCGAGAAGGAAATCTTCTTCGAGGGCTGTATGCCCGCCGAGGTCATGGCGGCACGGGGAAAAGATACGCTCTTGTTCGGCCCGATGAAGCCCGTGGGACTTGAGAATCCAGAGACGGGGGAGCGGCCTTACGCCGTTGTCCAGCTTCGTCAGGATGACGCGGCGGGCTCGCTGTACAATATCGTCGGCTTCCAGACGCATCTGACGTGGCCGGAGCAGCGGCGCGTCTTTTCCATGATTCCGGCACTCGCCCATGCGGAGTTTACCCGCTACGGCGTCATGCACCGCAATACGTTCATCAATTCGCCTCTCGTGCTGCGTCCGACGATGCAGCTCGCCGACGATCCCCGCATTTTCTTCGCGGGGCAGATGACCGGCGTCGAGGGCTATGTCGAGTCGGCGGCGGCGGGACTGATGGCAGGCGTGAACACCGCGCGTCTCGTGCGTGGACTGTCGCCGGAAGCGTTTCCTCCGGAAACGGCCCATGGCGCTCTCGCGCATTACATCACGACGGCGGACCCGCTGCACTTCCAGCCGATGAACGTGAATTTCGGGCTGATGCCGCCGCTGTCGGAGCGCGTGCGGGACAAGAAGCTGAAGAAGCAGAAAATCGCGGAGCGGGCGCTTTCGTCTCTCGACGCGTTTCGGGACAAAATTTTTTGAAGTATGAAAATCATACTTCAAAAAATTTTACAATCGGGAAATCTGATTTCAAAAAAATCAACGGATAAGACATTTTCTGACACAGCAGGACGGAAAAAGAACCGGCAGGGAGTTTTAAGGAGGAGCGGTTATGGAACAGCACAACGAATTTCACGCGACGACGATCGTTGCGGTTCGGCATGACGGCAGGACCGCCATTGCCGGCGACGGGCAGGTGACGTTCGGACAGAACGCCGTGATGAAAGCGAACGCGCGCAAAGTACGTCGCCTGTACCATGGCAGCGTGCTGGCCGGATTCGCCGGCTCGGTGGCTGACGCCTTCACGCTTTTCGAGAAGTTCGAGGCGAAGCTCGAGGAATTCAACGGAAATCTTCTGCGCTCCGCCGTTGAGCTTGCGAAGGAATGGCGCACGGACAAGGTGCTCCGCCGCCTGGAAGCGCTGCTGCTCGTTGCCGACAGTGAGACGCTTTTGATGATCTCGGGCAACGGCGAAGTCATTGAGCCGGACGGCGAAGTCGCCGCCATCGGGTCCGGCGGGTTTTACGCGCTGGCGGCGGCGCGCGCGCTGAAGCGCCACGCGTCCTCCATGAGCGCGTCGGAAATGGCGCAGGAAGCGCTGTCCATCGCCGCCGACATCTGCGTTTACACGAACCACAATATTAAAGTCGAGGAATTGGACTAATAAAGAGAGTGGAGTGTGGAGAGCTTAACTCTTCACTCTGAAAAAAGGAGTTTTTTCAGTGCAGATCAATGAACAGACGCCTCGTCAGATCGTCGAGGAACTGGATAAATACGTCATCGGACAGGCGCAGGCGAAACGCGCCGTCGCGCTCGCGCTCCGCAATCGCTGGCGCAGCCGCCAGCTTGACGACGCGATGCGGGACGACGTGATCCCGAAAAACATCTTGATGATCGGCTCCACGGGCGTGGGCAAGACGGAAATCGCCCGCCGCCTCGCGAAGCTCGTAAAAGCGCCCTTTGTCAAAGTCGAGGCGACGAAATTCACCGAAGTCGGCTACGTGGGCCGCGACGTCGAGTCCATCGTGCGCGAGCTCGCGGAGACGGCGGTGCGCATGGTACGCAAGGAGCGCATGGAAGCGGTGCGCGAAAAAGCGGAGCAGCTCGCCGAAGAAAGAATCCTCGATACGTTCGTGCCGGAAACGAAGCCGTCCACGAATCCGCTGGGACGCCTTTTCGGCGCGGCGGACAGCGCGGCGGCGAAGGTAGTCGAGGAAGACGCCGAGCCGAAATACAAAGCGGGCCGCGCATGGTGCAAGAAGCGCCTCGACGCGGGCGAGCTGGAGGACGAACTGATCGAGATCGAGGTCGAAGATCAGGGGCGGCCGATGGTCGGTATGTTCGCGGGGTCGAGCCTTGAGAGCATGGGCGGCGACTTGCAGGACATGATTTCGGGCCTGATGCCGAAAAAACACAAGCGCCGCAAAGTGGCGGTCAAGGAAGCGCGGAAGATTTTCGCGCAGGAAGAAGCGGCGAAGCTCGTCGACATGGACGAGGTTTCCACCGAGGCGATCCAGGCCGCGGAGAAGAGCGGCATCGTCTTCCTCGACGAGATCGACAAAGTGGCGGTCAAGGACGGGCAGATGAGCGGGCACGACGTATCGCGGGAGGGCGTGCAGCGCGACATACTGCCGATCGTCGAAGGCTCGACGGTCATGACGAAATACGGCCCCGTGAAGACCGACCATGTACTTTTCATCGCGGCGGGCGCGTTTCATACGGCGAAGCCGTCGGACCTGATTCCGGAATTGCAGGGACGCTTCCCGATCCGCGTCGAGCTTGACTCGTTGAAAGAGGAAGACTTCCGTCGTATCCTCGTAGAGCCGAAAAACGCGCTCTTGAAACAGTATCAGGCGCTTCTCGCCACCGAGGGCGTCGAGCTTGCCTTCACCGACGACGCGATTCAGCGTATCGCCGCGATGGCCTGCGAAGTCAACGCGCAGACGGAAAACATCGGCGCGCGCCGCCTGCATACGATCATGGAAAAGCTCTTGGAGCAGGTTTCTTTCGACGCGCCGGAGCTGGACGAGAAAAAAGTCGTAGTGGACGCCGCTTATGTGGAGGAGAAACTTTCGGAAATCACCGAAAGCCGCGATCTCAGCCGATTTATTCTTTAAGGAAGCACCGAATAAGTCCCGTTCGCCCTCGAGGCAAGGCCATGAATTGACTTAATCGTTGTTTCCTTGACGGGTTCACAAGATCCGCATGTTTCCGAAATTTTCGGAAACATGCGGATTTTTCTATGCAGAAATAAAAATATATGATAGAATATAAAATAATTTCTGATAATGGCGATTTTGAAGAAAACGATGGACAAGGCGAGCTGCTTGCCTGTCTAGGGATGGTTCAGCGTTTTCTTGATTATGAAAGGGAGGATGACCATGGCAACTTTGTTGGAAAAGACGAGGAAAATCAATCGGCTGCTGCAGCGTATGGAGAACGTCGAGTACGACGGCGTAGCGCACGTTCTCTGCAACGTGATCGGCGCGAATGTGTATATTGCCGACAAAACGGGCATGATTGCGGGCCATGCGTTTGTCGATGATTTCGAGTGCGAATTGATGGTGGACAAGGTCATCAACAAGAATTCCTTCCCGAAAAAATATGCGAAGTGGCTGTTGAAAATGGACGAGACGACGCCGAATCTCCGCTCGAAGAGCGGAATGTGCGCGTTCACGTCGGACAACACGCCCTGCGGCTTCAACGGAAAAAATACGACGGTCGTTCCTATCTACGGCGTGGGCGAGCGTATCGGCACATTGGTTCTTGCGAAATACGATGAGGAATTTACGGACGAAGACCTGATTCTCGCGGAATACGGCGCCGCCGTCGTCGGCATGGAAATGCTGCGCGAGCGCACGCAGAGAATCGAGGTCGACGCGCGGGAGAAAGCGACGGTGCAGATCGCGCTGGCTACGCTTTCCTTCTCGGAGCTCAAGGCTGCCGAGGCCATCATCTCGAAGCTCGAAGGTACGGAGGGCCTTTTGATCGCCTCGAAAGTCGCCGATGAAAATAAGATCACGCGTTCCGTTATCGTCAACGCGCTCAGGAAATTTGAGTCGGCGGGAATCATCGAGTCGCGCTCTCTCGGCATGAAGGGGACGTATATCAAGGTCCTTAACAAACATCTTCTCGGAGGAATCGCCGACTTGAAACGCTGATGTTATAGGGTTTCTTCGTGGTTCGCCGTGGGAAAATTTGCCTATTTCTTGTTTTTTGGTGCAAAAATTTAAGAATAGGGCTATTATCTGTCGAAAAAAATGGTAAAATAAGAAAAGCTATCATGGATGAATAGCGTGTATTTCGCGCCGGGTTTCCTTTTGGCGGAGCCAAGAAGCCCTGGGGCGGGTTTTGTGTGTTCATAATTTGTTTTGCGTCTGGGAGGGACGGCCATGCTTAACCAGATCATGCGCTCGCCGAACTTCGATATTCTGGAGCGCGGCCTTTCTGCGGCCAATCTGCGGCATGAAGTGATCGCGGACAATCTCGCGAATATCAACACGCCGAATTTCAAGCGAAGCGAAGTCGTTTTCGAGGAGCTGCTGGCGAAAGAGCTGTACGGCGACGACGGAAATAAGCTGCCGCTTGTCCGTACACATGACAAGCATCTGCCTTTCAAAAAATTCGAGCGGGCGTCGGCGCGCGTCGAGCGCGACGATACGACCGTGATGCGCGTGGACAACAACAACGTCGACGTCGATATGGAAATGGCGAGCATCGCCAAGAACCAACTGTACTACAACGCGATGGCGCGTCAGCTGAGCGGCTATATTTCACGCGTGCGCTCCGTCATGCAGAGCGGCGGGGACTGAGATTTAGGATGAGGGAGAGTGTGCTGTTATGAGCATGTTCGGAGGAATTGATACGTCGGCGTCCGGCCTCACGGCGGAACGCCTGCGCATGGACGTGATTTCAAATAATCTGGCGAACGCGAACACTACGCGCACGCCCGAGGGCGGTCCCTATCATCGGCGCTACGTCGTTTTCCAGCCGCGCGAATACGATGAAAGGGGCTTTGCGTCTTTCTTGGCGCACGCCCTGCATAAGAACCGCAGGAACCGGGATCGCGGCAACGGCGTCCGCGCCGTGCGCATCGAAGAAGACCGGCGGCAGGGCCCGCTCGTCTACGATCCGGGCCACCCCGATGCGAACGCGGAAGGGTATCTTGAGCGCCCGAACGTCAACGCGGTCGCGGAAATGGTCGACCTGATTACGGCTTCCCGCGCCTACGAGGCGAACGTGACGGCCATCAACGCCGCAAAGGCGATGGCGAATCAGGCCCTCGACATCGGGAAAGGCTGACGAACGATTCCCGGCAAGGCCATGAATGGACTTATCCAGTGATTCTTTTAAGTAAGTTTCGCGAAACTTCGTTTCGCGTTGCATATATATAATGAGGTGACGTCATGGAAATGCAACCCTTACAGATGACCCCGGTAAAGATGAGTGCGACGAGCCATCTTGGCGAGACGCTCCCCGAACCGGAAGTAAAATCCTTTGGGCAATACATGATTGACGCGTTGAAGAAGACGAACGCGCTGCAGCAACACTCCGACGCCATGAACGCGGCGTTGGCGGCGGGAGAAGTGGACGACATTTCACAGGTCGTTATCGCTGCGCAGAAAGCGGAACTTTCCCTGCAGCTGACGATGCAGGTCAGGAACAAGGCTCTTTCCGCCTATCAAGAGCTCATGCGGATGCAGGTCTGATACATTCCTGCACATTCGTAATGACTCGAAGGGATGGAAAAGATGGCAGATTGGAAAGAACGGTATCTGCAGCTTTGGAATAAGACGACAAAGCAGCAGCGTTACATCGCGCTCGGTGCGGTGGCGCTCCTGGTCGCGGCTATCGTCGCGGCAAGCTTCCTGTACGGCAGGAAGCCCGATCTCGTGCCGCTCTTCACGGACATGGAGACGAAGGACGCGGGAGACGTCGTCGCAAAGCTGAACGAGCAGAAAGTTCAATATGAGGTGCAGGAGACCGACAAGGGCGTCACAGTGCTCGTCTCGTCGAAAGACGTGCATACGGTCCGGCTCGATCTCGCTACGCAGGGACTGCCGCGCGGGCACAAAGGCTTCGAGATTTTCGACGACAGCAAGCTCGGCGTTACGGAGTTCCAGAATAAGGTCAACTATCTGCAAGCGCTCCAAGGCGAGCTGACGCGAACCATTGAGCAGATTGCGGCGGTCGACCGCGCCCGTGTGCATATCGTCCTTGCGGAGGTCAGCCTCTACAAGAAGAACGAGAAGCCCGCGACGGCTTCGATCATGCTGAAGCTGAAGCCGGAAATCGAGCTTTCGAAGAAAGAGATCAAAGGCATCGTCAATTTGACGGCGCACAGTATTCAAGGGCTCTTGCCGGAAAATATCACGATCGTCGACGAGCACGGCAAGATATTGAACGACCCGGACGACGACGAATACGAGGAAAAAGCTGTCAGCGCGAAGACCATCACGCAGATGGAAATGACGCGCAAAGTCCAGCAGCGGATGCAGAAGGACGTGCAGAGCCTTCTCGACCAG
>CACZOL010000016.1 GCA_902782705.1 uncultured Selenomonadaceae bacterium | reverse complement strand
GTATAGGCCGCGTCATAACGGATTTCCCGCAGGAAATCGAGCATCGCCTCGAAATCCGCGTCTGTCTCGCCCGGAAAACCGACGATCAAGTCGGTGGTCAGGCTCGCTCCCGGCACTTCACGGCGAATCGCCCGCACAAGTTCCCGATATTTCTCCGTCGTATAGTTACGGTTCATCGCTTTCAATATCGCATCGCTGCCATGCTGCACCGGCAGATGGAAGTGTTCGCAGATGTGCCGTCCGTCCCGCACCGCCGCGATCAGCCGCTCGCTCAGGTCCTTCGGATGCGAGGTCATGAAGCGCACCCGTCCGATCCCTTCGACCTTGTCCGCCATACGGAGCAAATCGGCAAAGTCCGCGAGCCCATGATCCTTGCCGTATGAATTGACGTTCTGCCCGAGCAATGTGATCTCGCGAAAGCCTTTCGCTGCCGCGTCCTCGATCTCGCGCAGGATGTCGTCCGGCTTTCGGCTCCTTTCGCGCCCGCGTACATAGGGAACGATGCAATATGTGCAGAAATTGTCACAGCCGTACATGATGGGAACCCATGCCGAAATCGTCCCCTGCCGCGCAGGCGTCCCGTCCTCCGGCAGAGAGCCATCCTCCGCCACATCGACGATATGGGGACCTCGCTCCGCAAGAAGCTCTTCAACCACGCGGGAAAGCTCTCCGAGCCGTCCCGTACCAAGTACAAAATCAATATGCGGCGCACGGCGGATCAACGCGTCGCTTTCCTTTTGCGCCATGCAGCCCGTCACGCCGAAAATCAGCGACGGCTTTTCCCGTTTCAGTCGCTTGATCTCGCCGATTTTTCCGTAAGCCTTGTCTTCCGCCGTCTCCCGCACGCAGCAGGTGTGCATCAAAATCAGATCGGCTTTTTCCGCGTCCCCGGTACTTTCAAACCCGAGTTCCCGAAGCTGGCCTTCCATGCGCTCCGCCTCGGCAAAATTCATCTGGCAGCCGTAGACGATCATCTTGACCAGCCGCGTCGTTTCCGTCATCTGTCTCTCACTCATTTTCCAATATTTCTTGTCTTTTCTCTCTGCCCGCGACCTCGTTATACAGCGCGGCAAGAATCGGCGTCATCGTGTCCGTATTTGTCGTGAAGCCTTGGATGACGAGGGGATTGCCCGTGACGTCGTACAACGCTTCCTCCAGAGAGATCTTGTATCCCTCGCGCTTTTCCTTGATCCGCTGGCTCGAATACCGCTGAATCAACGCATAGCGGCAGCCCGTTTCCTTCGCCTGCCGGATGCATTCCGCAATCTTGTCCTCGCCCGAAAGCGTTGAAAATGGCGCGCGCGCGGACACAAGCCCCGGAATCTCCCGCTGCAAGATATCGAACGACGCAAGCCGCATATACGGCAAATCGTCCGCGATGGCGTCGTCCAACGTATAATCCGCAAAAAGCATCACTTGCGGCGTCTCGCCCCGTCTTTCCAACGCCATGCGCGCACGCACCGCGTCGCCCTCATACGGCACGCCGTCTTCCTGCCAGCGCTCCACTTCACGCCGCTTCAACGTAACGTCGTCGTAAAACTTGCGAAGCGCCACGTCCACGTAGCCTGTCATATCGTGCTGGAATCGCTCGGAACCCCGTGGTCTGTGCCAATGCTGCACATTTCCGAACTGCGTATAGCTGGTATCAATGGACTGCACGGCAGCGTGGATCGGATCGCCTTTCATCGCAATACGCATGAGCGGCATATCGCTGTACGCGTCCGCAAACGCGCGGTTGCCGACGGCGGGCGCGCCGAAAGTCACGACGTCAAGCTGCTCTGTCGGTACGCCCATATCCATCAGCCGCGCCGCGAAAAGCACGGCAACCGCCCCGCCAAGGCTGTGACCGGTGATGCAAAGGCGCGCGTCCGGTTCGCTTGCCAAAATGTCTTTCAATTCCTCGCCGAAAGTCGTCTCCCCGTCTTTGCCGGAAAAAAACGCCGTCTGCGTATATCGCGAAAAGCCGCCGTGCGCCAAAGGCTCGAAGGGGCGCATTTCCTTCCGCTCCATCTCCCGCTCAAATTCCGCCGGCGTCTTTCCCGCAAACGGCACTTTGTGCATCGCGAGGTCAGTCTTCACGTCCTTCAGGTCGCTCGTTCCCGTCACGGAAACGAGATAGCGTGCGCCACGACCGATCAGCGGCTTGTCGTTTTTCATGAAATAATACTTCGCCGCAACCTTCTTCGTATCTTCCCGGTATGGCTGAAGGACCCATCCGTTGTCCG
>CACZOL010000015.1 GCA_902782705.1 uncultured Selenomonadaceae bacterium | reverse complement strand
TTTACGCACCCAACTGCCGGATAAATTTCAGCGATCGCAGACCGTGACCGAAAGTTTCCTGCAAATAAGAAACGAGCAGCGACTCTCCCGCTTCTATATCGCTTCGCTTGACGGTAAAGGCCGGCGGTGAAGTCCAGTCGATGACGGAAAGGGTGGAAAGCAGACGACGCAGGCTTTCCGGATACGGGCGCTTCGCCGCGATTTCCGCTGCAGCCGCCGGGGAAATCGCGCCGCCTTCCGCCGCGCTGAAAAACGCGTCGCCCGTAATCGACACGCCGGAAACGGCGCAGGCGTCGAAAGACAGTCCCAACCCCGCAAAGTCCAATAGCTGGAATCCGGCGGCAAGTGCGACAAGCCGCGGCGTTTTCGGCCCGCAGGCGTCGAGCACCGGCGGCAGCCAATCGTAAACCTCCGGCTGGGGCGCGCCGTCGGGCATCAGCTCCAACAATACCTCGGCGATAAACGACGCATAGGCCATCGCGACAAGATCGCTTTCGAGATGCGGAAAACGGTGGACGAGACGGCAGCCGCGAACCGTATCGACGCGCTCGCCCGTGGAGAGCGTCAGCTCAACAGTGTGAAACATTTGCAGTCCGCCGGCCAGCGGACTTTTCGGCCGGCGCGAACCGAAAGCGGCCGCCGTTATCTTTCCGTGCTCACGCGAAAAAAGGCGAAGCATCTTGTCCGCCTCGCCCCAGTTCCGAACGCCAAGCACCACGGCCTCCGTCTCATACTGCGCCATACGTGCCCCCCTTATCACACTTCCTGTGTACTCCCCCCGGCGCATCGCGCCATCCCCCTCAAAGAAGGTGGATGCCGGAAGGAGTTAGTCTTGCCCGAATCCCAAGCTCTTCAGAATCGCATCCCGATTCCGCCAATCTTTCCTGACTTTCACCCAAAGATCGAGATACACTTTGCCGCCGAGCATCATCTCAATGTCGGGGCGCGCAAGCCGCCCGATCTCTTTCAGCATCGCGCCTTTATGGCCGATCACAATGCCCTTTTGCGAATCGCGCTCGACGTAAATCGTCGCACGAATATAGACGTCGCCGTTTTTCCTCGTCGCCATTTCGTCCACGTCCACAGCGATGGAGTGCGGCACTTCGTCCCGCGTCAGCGTCAGCACTTTTTCCCGCACCAGTTCGGCGGCAATCAGACGCTCCGGCTGGTCTGTCACCATGTCCTCCGGATAATAGGCGGGGCCTTCCGGCAGATGTTTTTTCGCCTCGGATAAAAGTGCGTCAAGATTTTCCTCGCTCAGCGCCGAAATCGGCACGACGGCAGCAAATTCCCTGTCTTTACTGTATGCCGCGATAATCGGCAAAAGCTCTTCCTTCGTCACGAGGTCGATCTTGTTCAATACGAGGATCACGGGTTTCTTCGTCTTTTCGAGGCGTTCCATGATGAAGCGCTCGCCCGGCCCCGGCTTTTCCGACGCGTCCACGACGAAAAAGACCGCGTCCACTTCTTTCAGCGTATTCGTTATCGAGCGATCCATGTATTCGCCGAGCTTCGACAGCGGCTTATGGACGCCCGGCGTGTCAAGCAATACGACTTGCGCGTCCGGCTGCGTCAAAATGCAGAGAATGCGGCTGCGCGTCGTCTGCGGCTTGTCCGACATGATGGCGATTTTTTGCCCGATCAGCTGATTGATGAGCGTCGACTTCCCCACGTTCGGCCTGCCGATGACCGCGATAAAACCAGATTTATGCGGCATTTTATCCATTCTGTTCCTCCTCACGCGAAATGCCCAGCGCGTCCATGACCGCCCGCTGCTCGCGCTCCATTTCCTCGCGTTCCTCGTCTTCGATGTGATCGTAGCCCAAAAGGTGCAGCATCCCGTGCACCGTCAGGAACGCCGCCTCGCGCCTGAGGCTGTGTCCATACTCCTCCGCCTGCGCCGCCACACGCTCCACAGACAGCACCAAATCGCCGAGGATTTCCGTTTCCGGTCCGCCCTCGACCTCCGGCTCCTCGCTCTCCGTCAGTGCGAAAGAAAGCACGTCCGTCGGACGATCAACGCCGCGATACTTTTTGTTCAGTTCATGAATGTGCACGTCGTCGGTCAGCGTAACGCTGACCTCGGCGTTTCCAAGATCGTACAGCTCCGCGACTTTTGCGGCAGCGAGCTTAACCGCGTCCTCCAAACCGTCTGGCACGGCAAGATTTCCCGGCTCATTCGTGATGATGATTTCCAAATTGATTCTCCTTGCGCGTTTCTTCAAAACGCAACGAAACATAATTTTTTGAAATCAGGAAATCTGATTTTCTGATTTTCTTACGTCAAAAATTCCTGCCGTTTACTTTTTTCGTAAGCATCATAGGCACGCACGATACGCGTCACCGTGTCGTGACGCACGATGTCGTCGGCGGTCAGTTCGGCGACCGCGACGTCCTTGACTTCTTTCAGCGCCTCCCGCGCTTCCGCAAGGCCGCTCGCCGCGCCGCGGGGCAGGTCGATCTGGCTCAAATCTCCTGTCACGACCATTTTCGAGCCGAGCCCAAGGCGCGTCAGGAACATCTTCATTTGACGGCTCGTGGTATTCTGCGCCTCGTCGAGAATGATGAACGCGTTTTCCAACGTGCGCCCGCGCATATATGCCAACGGCGCGATTTCGATAATTCCCTTCGTCAACAGTTTCTGATACGTCTCTACGCCGAAAATATCCTGCAGCGCGTCATACAGCGGCCGCAGATACGGATCGACCTTTTCCTGCATGTCGCCGGGCAAAAAACCGAGCCGTTCCCCGGCTTCCACCGCGGGCCGCGTCAGAATGATCCTCGACACTTCCCGCGCACGAAGCGCCCGTGCCGCCATCACCACCGCCAGATACGTCTTGCCTGTTCCGGCGGGGCCGATTCCCAGCGTCACCGCATGACGCGATATGGCTGCAAGATACGCGCGCTGGCCCGTCGTTCGCGGCCGCACCGACTTTCCCTTTTCCGTCACGAGAATCGTATCATTGAACATGGCGTGAAGCTCGTCCGCCCGATCTTCCCGCGCCATACGCGCACCGTAGCGCACTTCATGGGACGTGATGGGCACGCCCTGCCGATACAGCCCCAACAGCTCCGACACGAGCCGCGCCGCCCGCCGCACTTCCTTTTCCTCGCCGGAAATCGAAAGCCCGTCGCCGCGGCTCACGAAACGACAGGCAAACGCCTCCCCGATCGCCCGCAAGAACTCATCCTGCGGGCCGAGAAGCGCAAACGCCTCCTCGCGGCTCTCGAACGCAATCGTTACTTCATAAAAACCCAAACGCATTTCCTCCCAACTCACATTGTGTACATTATAACGCCTTAAATCAAATTTTGTCGATAGACAAAATCTCTCCTGTCAGCGTTTCAACGAGTTATAACGCCTTAAATCAAATTTTGTCGATAGACAAAATCTCTTCTGTCAGCAGTTCCTCAAAGGGACCATCTTCGTGTCGCAGCGAATCGGCAGGCGACTTGTTTTTTCAGTCGCTTGCAGGAAATTTTGCTTTCTCGGCGAAATATATGCATGGAAATCACATCCACAGAAAGTCAGGAACAAAGGGAGGAAAATGTATGCTTCATTGCAGGACTTTAAAAAAGACGGCGGGGATTCTTGCCTTCGCCCTAGGCGTTTCATGGAGTGCGATGGCTGCCGCTTCGGAGGACCCGGCCCGGGATCGTCTCGACGAATACGCCGCCTATATCCAAGAGCACAAGATCGCGGATTTCGGCTATCCCGCCAATCACGACGTCCAGCTCGAAGGATTTTACGACTGGCTCGTGGAAAGCGGCGCCTACAAGGCGATGTCGAACAACGCCGGAGATCCGTTCCAGATTCACGGCGGGCATTTGAACGCGCTGGCATTCGAGCGCGAGGTCATCGACTTTTTCGGACCGCGCTACGGATTCGAT
>CACZOL010000014.1 GCA_902782705.1 uncultured Selenomonadaceae bacterium | reverse complement strand
GTTTGACGCGGAAACGGGCGTCGGCTATATCGCGGGCGGCAGCCTCTCCTCGCGCGAAGACGGCAATTTCGTTTATGAGGACGCCAGCGGCGGCGTATGGCTCGTAATGCGGCAATAACAACAAGACCGCCTGAACGTAAAAAGACGAAGCATATCGACAATCGAGATGCTTCGTCTTTTTCTTTTCCTGCTTATCGGACGCGGGACAAACGGTCTTCCTTCTGCCTCTGCGCCAGGAACAAAGGCACGTATTCGATAATCACGTTGGAGGTTTCCAGTCCGAACCACTGCAGCGGATTACCGGCGAGGCGGCGGATAAAGTATTTCGCATGGATCAGCAAATTATCCATCGGATCGATATCGCCTTCCTGCGGCATCATTTTCCGGATCATGCAGAATTTGAACGAGCCCACGTCGGAAGCCCCATAGATCGAATGGCGCTTGGTCTGTTTCGGCAATTCTCCCGTCGCGAGCAAATCCTGCACAACCTGTCGGAGATAGATGTTGACGCTCGGCCGCACCTTAAACCCGAGATACAGATGCACGCGGAAGATATAGTCCGTTCCATAGGTTTCTACTCTGTAATGCTTTTGATACGGCTCGTCGGTCGTATTGACGCTGATAAACCAATAGGCGTCCGCCCGTTTCGGGTCCTTATCCAGGATCGAATACAGGATATCCCGGTCGATGATTTCCGACTCGTCTCCGCCTTTGAGCATATATACCATATTGTTGCTGCACAACTGAATGGCGTTGTCGTTCTGCAGGTCTTTGATGTCCTGCAAGTGTTCCCGCATCTTCAGGAAGATGTTTTGCGCCTGCTCGATCTGCGTGCCGCGATACCATGAAATCATGATGAAGAGGATCGCCACGGAAATGATGATCGCAACGTAACCGCCCAACACGAATTTCCCGAGACTCGATACGAAAAACACGCCTTCGAGCGCGAAGAATATCAAGGCAAACAGAGCCGCGGCGATCTGGTGTCCATGAAGCACGCCGATATATATGCTGAACAGGATCGTCATCATCAGCATACTGATCGTGATCGCAAGACCGTACGCGTTCTCCATGCGGGAGCCGCTTTGGAAATAAAGGATCACGACCACGCATAAGAACCACAGGATATTGTTGACGGACGGAATGTAGATCTGTCCTTTCGTGTCCGACGGATACCGCACGTTCAAGTGCGGCATGAGGTCAAGACTGGCAGCCTCATGCACCAAGGTATAGCTGCCGCTGATCAATGCCTGGCTGGCGATGATCGCCGCCAGCGCGCTCAGAAGGATAGACGCCGGCCGCAGCATCTCAGGAAGCATCATATAAAAAGGATTGATGCTCGGAATGGCCTGCATGAAAGGGTCGCTCTGATTTTGAATGATCCAGACGCATTGTCCCATATAGTTCAAGATCAGACAGACCTTGACAAACGGCCAGCTGACGAAGATGTTGGTTCGGCCGACATGGCCCATATCCGTATAGAGAGCTTCCGCGCCTGTCGTACATAAGAATACGCTTCCCAGAATCATCAGCCCCTCCTTGTTGTCGGGACTGATCAGGACGCGCAGGGCGTGGATCGGATTCAAGGCCTGCAAGATCGAAAGATCGCCAAGGGTCAGCCAAAGTCCGGTGACGCCCAGGAACAAGAACCACACCACCATGACCGGGCCGAACATCTTGCCGATCGAGCTGGTTCCGCTCCGCTGGATCATGAACAGCGTGCTGATAATCGCCAGCGTGATCAGTACGACAATCAGCTGTCCGCTGCCGAGCAAATCGTCTACCGCTTCGATACTGCGCAAACCTTCCACCGCCGTCGTAACGGTCACGGCAGGGGTCAGGACGCCGTCGGCCAGCATCGTGCAGCCGCCGATCATCGTAGGGATGAGCAGCCATTTTCCGCAATGACGGACCAGACTGTACAGCGCAAAGATTCCGCCTTCGCCGTGGTTGTCCGCTCTGAGCCCGATCAGCACATGCTTGATCGTCGTAAGCAGCGTGATGGTCCAAATGACCAGCGACAGGGAACCGACGATAAATTCCCGGTCGATGTATGCAAGCCCGCCGTTTCCTTCGATGATCGATTTCATCACGTACATCGGGGACGTGCCGATATCGCCGTAAACAATACCGAGCGCGACAAGGAACATTCCCATACTGAATCTTCCTTTGCCATTGGCCTGATTCGCCTGCATGTTTCCACCCCAATCCCAAAAGCATTCAACCGCTATATTCTAGCACAAATCTTTTTTATGATACATATCCGCCCAAACGGTCCTATTATATCATATTAATCAACTAAACAACACCTCACGAAATTTCCCGCGGGACATGGTTCGGCTTCCGGTACGTTTTAAACCAAAACTCCATATAATATGCCCCTTGCGGAGATTTCCATCTCCCCGAGGGGCACATTTTCAGATCGTTTTTTCCTCGTCCGTCGCTTCCAAGAGGAAACTGACCGGACGGAAACCGTCGTTGCATGAAATCATAGCCGACCGTTTGTCTTTCATCCACCCGTCATAGAGATCCTCAGCGCCATGCGCCAAGGCCATGACGAAGGGGGACAGGGTTTCCCATGCGCTCTCGCACAGCCCGTCGGGACGTTTCCAGCCGTCGGCGATGAACGTCTGCCCCGCTTGCATGTCGCAGGCATGCTCGATGGGGTTCTCGTATCTCTCCATCAGGTCTTGGTAACAAGCCTTTCGCATCACGGTAATCCGAACCTTCCGCATAGCAGCGCCTCCTTTATGACAGCCTCGCAAACGGCCGCTCTTACGCTTTGACGTCCAAAGCTTCCCGTTCCTCCTTTGGAACCATGCTGCCGCCGGTAGCCCAGACAATATGACAGGCCGAGCGAAGCCGTTCCTCCGTCTCTCCGTCTTTGGGGAAGAGGCGGGACATCTCGCGGAGCTTCACTGCGCCTTGAAAGGCGGCGCAGGCGGACGGCTCGATAAAGATTCCCTCGCGGTTCCACAGCCCCCGCAAGTAGACGTAAAGTTTTTCGTCGCTTACGGTGAAGACGCCGGATACCAGTTTTTCGACTGTCTTCCCGACAAATTTGGAGGGGCGTCCCACAGCGAGGCCGTCGGCCTCCGTCCGTCCCGTCAGTCCCACGTCTTGCACGCAAATTTCATTGTGCAGTCCCGTGGCCATGCCGAGAAGCATACACGGCGCCTGCGTCGGCTCCACGAAAAAGCAATAGACATGATCGCCGAATTCATGCTTCAAACCGAAGGTGACGCCGCCCGGCGCGCCGCCCACGCCGCAGGGAAGATAGACGATCAAAGGATGCGCCGCGTCCACGACGACGTTCTTTTCCGCAAGCTGCTTCGTGAGCCGCCGCGCGGCGACAGCATACCCGAGAAAAAGCGCCGCAGAATTCTCGTCGTCCACGAAATAGCTGAACGGGTCGCCCGCCGCCAGCTTTCTTCCCTCCTGCACCGCAAGACTGTAATCGGAATCATATTCCACAACCGTGACGCCCCGCTCACGTAAGAGCTTTTTCTTCCACGCTTTCGCGTCCGCCGACATGTGGACCGTCGTCCGGTAGCCGAGGGCGGCGCCCATGATTCCGATGCTGAGTCCCAAATTGCCCGTGGAGCCGACATGAATGGCATACTTTCCGAAAAAAGCACGTGATTCCTCGGAATCGAAAACGGTATAGTCTTCGCCCAGGAGTCCGCCCGCCAAGGCTAAGTCTTCCGTATGCTTCAGCACTTCATAGATACCGCCCCGCGCCTTGACGGAGCCGGAAACGGCCAAATGGCTGTCCTGCTTCAGAAGCAGCCGCCCCGTAATATCGGCGCCGCAGGATTCGTTGAGAAAATCCTTCATACGGCGGATATCGGTCAGCGGGGATTCGATGATCCCATGGAGAGGCGCTGTCTCCGGAAATTTTTTGGCAATGAACGGGGCAAACCGGGCAAGCCGCGCCTCCGCATCGGCGATATCAGACGCCGCCAAGGGAAGCTTTCCTTTGATCTCGTCAAACGGACACACGCCGGGATTCTCCCAAGCGACTTCCTTCGCCGCGCGGATCTCTTCCACCACGGGCGCTTTTGCATCCATCAAATCCAAGTGCATCAAACCAGCCAGCCTTTCTTTTTCATTTCCACTATATATTCCACACACCCCGCCCCCAATCCTGCACAGCGGAAAATTCTCCGCAAGAAGCGCGCTCTGACGCAGGGAATTTCGGCGATTCCGCCGTATGCCGCAAAGAAAATTCCATACTTGCCGCGCAGAGTTCTTGCCTTGCGCGCCGAAAAGTATTAGTATATTGGTATATTACTTTTTAGTAAAAAATGTTTAGGAAATCAGGAACATCATCGAAATACGATTATCAGGGGGAACAAATTCATGACGAAAAAGAGCGTGGAAATCTCGGGGCTGCCCGTTATCAGCATCACCGAGGGGCGCGAGCTGGGCGTCAGCAAGACGCTCGTCATTGACGCGAGAAGGGGCGCGGTGGCGGCCATCACCATCGAGGACGAGGACTGGTACCGCGGCGTAAAGCTGCTTCCCTATACTTCCGTCATCGCCATTGGCCGCGACGCCCTCACCGTCACCAGCAGCGAAAGCATCCTGACGCTTGAAGAGGCCAGCGATTTTGAGGCCATGCTCGACGCAAACGTCCGCATTCTCGGCACGAAAGCCATCACCAAGACCGGCACCATCAACGGCAAAGTCACGGAAATCTACATCGACGACGACGGCGTCGTGGAAAAGGTCCAGATCACCCGCCCCGACGGCAGCGATTTTGAAATCGTGTCCGACGAGATTTCCATCTTCGGAAAACAGGTGACCGTCATCGGCGATCCGGGCGACGGCGAAGACCGAAAGCACATCGTCGAAGAATACAACGTCGCGCCTCCGCCCCCGCCCGCCCCGGAGCCGGAACCGGAACCAGTGCCGGAGCCGGAACCCGCGCCGGAACCCACGCCTGTGCCGGAGCCCGTGATTGCGCCGGAGCCGGAACCAGAGCCGGAACCGGAGCCCGTAATCGCACCGGAACCGATGGCCATAACGCCCGAGCCGATCATAGCGGCAGCGCCTGAAATCGTTCCGGAGCCGGAGCCGATGGCGGCGGAACCCATAGCGGAGCCGGAACCCGCGCCCGTGACGGAACCGGAAATCACGGAACCTGCGGAGCCTGAAATCGCGCCGGAGCTGGTGAGCGCGTTTACAGCGGAGCCCGCACCCGAGCCGGAGCCGGAGGAACCGCTCGTACTGGAGCCGACGCCGGAACCGGAATTCACAGCGGAAGAACCCGAGCCCGCACCGGAACCGGAGGAAGAGCCGAAGCCAAAAAAGAAGACGTCGACGCGATCGAAAAAAGCGGCCGCGCCGGAGCCTCCGGAAGAGCTCACCCTCGATCTTGAGACGGAGCCGGAGCCGAAGAAAAAAGCTTCGACAAAGACGAAGAAAGCGACGACGTCGAAGACGAAGAAATCGACTGCGACGAAGACGAAAAAATCGGCCGATGCCGCGCCGAAAAAGCCGGAAGACGCCGACAAAGCGGTAATGGATCGTCACCGTCGTTTCCTCATAGGCAAGAAAGCCGCCCGCGACATCATGGCGGGAAGCAGTGCGATCATCGTCAAAGCCGGAGACCCCATTACCGAGGAAGTTCTGCAAAAAGCGCAGCTCGCCGGAAAACTCATCGAGCTTTCCATGAACGCGCAGTAACATAACCGAACAGAGAAACAGGGCCGACGCAGAAGGCAACTCCTTCCTGCGCGGCCCTGTTTTATTGCTGTCACAGTATCAAATACACGCACACACGATTGGGGAACAGGCCCCTTGGTATTTCTACTCCTCTTGCTCTTCGTATTTGTTCAGTTTCTTATCGGGGTAAATTTTCGTTCCCTTGATGGACGCATCTAACGTCAAGCCTTTTTTCGTCACCTGATAGACCCAGACGCCATTCGCGGCTATGGAAGCTCCCTCTATGGAATCGCCCGTCACCCCGTCCCTGGCTGCCGCTTCCGCCGAAGAGGCAAACTTTATATCGCCGGAAATAAAGGAGTTCCAAGCCGTCTCCGTCCCAATGACGAAAATCAGATCGTATTCCTTTACCCCAAGGCCCAGACCGACGCCCATTTCCTTCATCCGCATATAGAGGCATTCGCCCGTCTCGTTGTTTACCGCCAGTCCTCTTCCGTGCGCGTCCCCGAGGATTCCAAGCTTTATACCCGTATTGCTCAGCGTGGCGTAGGCGTAACAGTTCTCTATGACCCGCTCCGCAGACGGAACCTTCTCATACAGATTCTCCAGCGCTTTTGCAGACAGTTCGTCGATCTCCGCCCGCTCCTTCACGACCTTGTCCGCATCGGCCGCCAGGACGGCGCCCGTCATCAGGCACAACACAAGCGCCGTCATCATACAGGTCGCCATTTTTTTCATAAACTTGTTCATTTGTTTCCTCCCTATATGGCATCAGTTTTCATGGACATACTATACAGAATGGGCTGCATGCCGCCTCGCCCCTTTGGGCAGGCGTTTCCTCAGTCCTCTTTGTTCATGGCCGACTGGGTGTCATGTTCTGCGCTCTTTATGTCCTTGCTCATATCCTTGGCCAGGTTCATCTCGTGGAACTGCGGATCATTGTGGAGGATCATGGTGAATTTATCCGTCTTGTCAAACTGCACGGCGCCTTCCTTCAGGGAAAGCTCCAGGATATGACCGCCCTGCTTCTTGTCATCGGAAATGAAATGGAAATGCCAGCCGGGCGTGTTCAGCCCGCCCATATAATTGGGACAGTACAACCCCACCAACGTGCCCTTGATGTTTTGCGCTGTGAACTCCGTCTGCTTTCCTTTGAGGGCTTCCACCAACGTCGGATAGGGCTTCTGGCTGCCATACTCGCTGCGGAACAGGATCGAGGAAAATACCGTATGCAGCTTGATCATGTAAAAACTGTTTTCCCCGCACTTCCTGACTTCTTCGTTCAGGATCGCTTCAAAGGCTTCCTTATCCTTGACGTCCTTCAGCGGAACGGACAGGTCGTTGTCAAAATACGTCACGGTAGCATACGGAACGGCGCACTTGTCATCGGCCACCACGACACGACCGTCGCCCAGCGCCTGATAGACCGTGCCGTCCAGCATGATCATTTCCCCGTTCAGTCCCTCAAAAGTACCGATGCCCGTATCGCCCAAACCGCGCATATCCTTTACCGTGACCGTGCCGCCAAAATATCCCTGCGCCAAGGACTGCAAAAGCGCCACCTGATTCAGGCTCTCACGCTCCACCACGGCAGGCGAGGCATATCCCACGCTGCCCGCCAAAAGACCGGCAGCCACGGCCAAAGCAAGTTTCTTCCTGAGGTTCATCATCATCATTCCCCTTCTGTTTTATTTTGAAGCAAGGATGGAAAACCCATCGATGCTTCGATCATTCTCCCTGCCAAATGCACTTCATGATCTTGCGGTAGTTGGCGTCCAGATAGTTGATGATCACGGAGAACATGGTATAGACCATGTCGCCTTTCAGCTCCTCGTCGACGACAAGGCACACGTCCAGCATCAGGTCGCCGTTCCGGTTCAGGTAGAGTTTGAAGGGCTTGTAAGCCGCGGATTCCTCGTTGATCATCTTCAGGAGCTCCAGCTGATTGGCTTCCGTCAACGCCTTGGGAGAAATCTGTACCCGCACCAAAGCGAAAACGGACTCGTCCAAGATCACGATGGTGGGAAGCTGCTGCCCTTCCGTCGTGATGTGGGAGCGGAACACCGCCGTCTGCTGGCCGTCCCCTTCCAGTTCCTCCACCTCAAAAACGTGGATGTCCTTTTCCTCCAGATACGCCTTGAATGCTTCCGCTTTCTTGTTCATCGTCTTCTTCTCCTTTGCTAATAGATTAGTCGAAACCCTCCCACCGCTTCGCGGT
>CACZOL010000013.1 GCA_902782705.1 uncultured Selenomonadaceae bacterium | reverse complement strand
CGCGCCATTGTGGACGGCGAGGTGAAGCGCGTCAACGTCTGCACGCGTTGCCTGCGCTCCGGAAAAGTCCAGCGCGCAATCTGATTAAGGACAAAAAAGAGACTGCCATGAGGAATTGATTTCTTCATGGCAGTCTCTCTTTTTGTGCAAGCCGTTCACGAATATTACGAATCGCCAGCAAGTCTTCTTTCGTAAAATGATATTTTTCCCCGCAAAACTCGCAGCAGACTTCCGCTTGCCCGTCCTCTGCGAGCTGCGCCAAGTCTTCGTCGCGAAGAGTCGACAAAATTTCTTCGGTGCGGCTTCGCGAACATTGGCAACGAAAGGCGAGCTTTGTTTCGGAAAGGATATGGACGTCCGAAAAGCCGCACAAAATTTCGGAGATAATCTCCGCCGCAGAAAGGCCGTCTTTGACCATCGCGGATACGGGACGAAGGGTTGCAATGGTTTTTTCAAGACGCGACAAGGTTTCTTCCGATGCGTCCGGCAGAGGTTGTATGATGAAACCGCCTGCAGCCTCTGTTTTTCCGTTCTCGCCGACGAGTACGCCAAGTCCGACGCTGGACGGCGTCTGCTCCGACTGAAACAGATATCGCGTCAAGTCTTCGGCAATCTCTCCGGAAAAAATATCGCAGGTTCCCGTGACCGGTTCCTTGAGACCGGTGAAGCGCGTAATGGAAAGCAATCCGCGTCCTACACCCTGCCCTACGGACAGCTTTCCGTTCGTCAACGGCAGTTCTGCTTCGGGATGAACGACATACCCACGCGCCGCGCCGTCGGCGGAAGCGTCCGCCACAATTTGCCCCAAAGGGCCGTCGCCTTGAAATTTCACAGTCAGGCATTCGCGGTTTTTCAAATTCGCCGCAAGAAGAAGCGCACCCGTCATGACGCGCCCCAGCGCCGCCGTTGCCAACGCGCCGCAACAATGCCGTCGCGCCGCTTCCTCGACCAAATCCGTCGTAACGGCCGCATAGACGCGCACGTCTTCCGCCGTAGCCTTGCAAAGATGATCCATCGTTTTCACTCCACCGGCAACCCTTCTAAGATGTCTCCGGTATACAAATCGCGAATGGAAATATTCCGCTCGTCCATCAACGCGAACGTCGAGCGTCCGTCTTCACGCTTTGAAACCGAAGGAGAGCCGGGATTCAGGAATATCGTTTTCCCGATACGCTCAAGAACTGGGACATGCGTATGACCGCTGATAAAAATGTCCGCTTTAAGCCTTGCTGCCATTTCCGACTTTTCTTCCTGCGTTTCCACGAGATGGCCGTGTGTGATTACGATGCGTTTGCCGTTCACATACGCGAACGCGTAAGGAGACGCCATCGGCAAACTAAGCACCGACGCGTCAACGTCGGAATCGCAGTTGCCGCGCGCCGCGATAATCGGCACCGGACATTGCTTGATTGCCTCGGCGAGCTTCGCCGGACGATAATCGTCGGTCATGCGGTTGCGCGGCCCATGATACAAAACGTCGCCCGCATGAAAAATCAGGTCGCTGTTGCAAAAGAAATTATTATAGGCCATGGCCCAGCAGCCTGCCGAGCCGTGGGTATCGCTGATAACGCCGATTTTCACGATATTCGCCCCCTTAGCCGATCTTTTTCAGCAGATTCGCCATCTCCATGGCTGCCATCGCTCCGTCCGCGCCTTTATTTCCCGCTTTCGTTCCGGCGCGCTCGACGGCCTGTTCGATGTTCTCCGTTGTAACTACGGCAAAAATTACGGGGATGCCCGTAGCCAGCCCCGCCTGCGCGACGCCCTTAGAGACTTCGTTGCAAACGTAATCGTAATGCGACGTTGCACCGCGGATTACCGCACCGACACAAATGACCGCATCGTATTTGCCGCCTGCGGCGAGCGTCTTCGCAGCGAGAGGGATCTCGAACGCGCCCGGCACCCAAACAACATCTACGGCGTTTTCCGGAGCGCCATGACGACGCAGCATATCCAGCGCACCCTCCAACAGCTTCGACGTAATGAACTCGTTGAAACGCGACGCTACGATCGCAAACCGCAATCCCTTCGCCGTAATGTTTCCTTCAATGATATTCGCCATTTTCTCATTCCTCCTCTAATATATGTCCCATTTTATTCTTTTTCACTTCAAGATAATGATGATTGTACGGATTGGAATGTATTTCCAACGGCAGCCGCTCGATGATGGAAAGTCCGTATCCTTCCAATCCTGCGCGCTTGGCCGGATTGTTCGTCAAAAGGCGGATGCTCGTCAATCCAAGATCAGAAAGAATTTGCGCGCCGATGCCGTAGTCCCGGAGATCCGGAGCAAAGCCCAGGAGTACGTTTGCTTCCACCGTGTCTTTCCCTTGGTCTTGCAGCGCGTAAGCGCGCATCTTATTCGCGAGACCGATTCCTCGTCCCTCTTGCCGCATATAAAGCACGACGCCCTCGCCTTCGGCTTCGATACGGCGAAGCGCCGTGGCAAGCTGATCTCCGCAGTCGCACCGCATGGAACCAAGAGCGTCGCCGGTCAGGCATTCTGAATGGACACGCACCATCACGTTCTTTTTTCCATGTACGTCACCCTTGACGACGGCAAGATGACATTTCCCGTCCAGCGTGCTCTCGTATGCTTTGATACGAAAATGACCATACTTGCTCGGAAAATCCACATCCGCAACTTGACGGATAAATGTTTCCGTTCGCTTTCGATAGGCAATCAGATCCTGCACCGTAATCATTTTGAGTCCATGCGACTTTGCAAACTCCAAAAGCTGCGGCGTCCGCATCATGTGTCCGTCATCCGCCATGATCTCGCAGCAAAGCCCCGCCGGATAAAGTCCCGCCAATTTTGCCAAATCTACGGTCGTCTCCGTATGTCCGGCCCGTCGGAGCACGCCGCCCGGCACTGCGCGAAGCGGAAACACATGACCTGGCCGTCGAAAGCTCGACGGCTTCGCTGAAGGATCGATTAAAAGCTGAACCGTCTGGCAGCGTTCAAAGGCGGAAATCCCCGTATCCGTCGTTACCGCGTCCACGGAAACGGTAAAGGCCGTCTCGTGGTTGTCCGTATTATTCGCGACCATCTGTGTAATATCGAGAGCGTCAAGCCTGTCGCCTTCCATCGGCGTACAGATCAATCCTTTCGCGTAGGTCGCCATGAAATTGACCGCCTCCGGCGTCACCTTGTCCGCCGCAATAATCAGGTCGCCCTCATTTTCCCTGTCTTCATCATCGACGACTACCAGCATCTTCCCCTGTCGTATGTCCTCGATGGCGTCTTCTACTTTTGCAAAGCTCACTCTTAGCCCTCCTGACGCAAAACAAACTCAAAAACCGCATTTCTGCAAAAATGCCGTCGTCAATCCGTCGGATTGCGTTTTCTCCGACTGTGCCGGCGTGTACAGCAATTTTTCCACATATTTTCCGATGACGTCGTTTTCGATATTGACGGAAGCTCCCGCCTTTTTTCCGTCCAATGCCGTAACCTGCTGCGTATGCGGAATCAGCGAAACGGAAAAACTCTTGTCGTCGACTTCCGCTACCGTCAAGCTCACGCCGTCAAGCGCCACCGATCCGCGCGGCACGATGTACCGTAAAATCGATGGCGCGGCCTCGATCCGAAGGATTCTCGCTTTCTCTTTCACCGTCACACTTTGCACACGCCCCACACCGTCGATATGACCGCTGACGATATGGCCGCCGAGCCGTGAAGAAAGCGTCAGCGCACGCTCCAAATTCACCCCGTCGCCTGTCCGAAGACTTCCAAGAGATGTATGCGCCAACGTGACGGGCATCATATCCGCCGTAAAACCGCCGCTCGTGAAGGCCGTGACCGTCAGACAAACGCCGTTGACCGAGATGCTGTCGCCGACCTCCGTTTCCTGCGTCACTTTTTCGGCGTCAATCTCTATCCGTCCGTTCCCAATCGCACGAACGCGCCCGACTTCTTCTACAATTCCCGTAAACACACGCTCACTTCCCAATATATCCACTGACGCAAAGGTCTGCGCCAATGATTTCCGTTTTTATATTCGTCAGCCGCGCCGCATCGGCAAGCCGCGAAAAACCTTCTCCACCGACGGCGGACGTCGCGCTTTTTCCGCCGACAAGCAGCGGTGCAATGAAAGCGTATATCTTGTCAGCAAGCTTCTCTCGCAAAAAAGAAAAATGAATCGTTGATCCGCCCTCTACGAGCAGCGAACATATCTTTCTTTCTCCGAGACTTTGCAAGAGCAGAGGCAAATCGACGGTGGGTCCCGCACCTGCAATCAGCACTTCCGCGCCCAACCCGCGAAGACGATCCACATTTTCCTTTGGCGCCGCCTCCGTCGTAGCAATCAAAACGGAAGCTGCGCCGTCATGAAGGAACGGTGCGTCAAGCGGCGTCCGTGCTTTGCTGTCGAGAATGATCCGCAGCGGATTCTTTCCGTTGCCCTCCGGCAGCCGCGTCGTCAATGACGGACGATCGGCAAGTACTGTGCCGATTCCCACGAGAATCGCATCGTTTTCATCACGCAAGACATGCCCGTAAAGCCGCGCTTCTTCTCCAGTAATCCATTTGGATTCGCCGTCTGCCGTCGCAGTCTTTCCGTCCAATGTCATTGCCATTTTCAATGTGACAAACGGACGTTTTTTCGTCACCCATGTCAAAAACGCTTCGTTTAGCTGACGCGCTTCCGGTTCCAGAAGTCCACAATCGACTTCGACGCCGGCTTCGCGAAGCATCTGAAATCCTCGCCCGCTGACAAGCGGATTTGGATCTTCCATCGCCGCGACGACGCGCCGCACACCCGCCTCGATTACCGCTTTCGCGCAAGGCCCTGTACGACCCGTATGGGAGCAAGGCTCTAATGTTACATACAGTGTCGCCCCTCGCGCCAGTTCTCCCGCCATGCGCAGCGCATGTATCTCGGCATGTTCCGTTCCTGCTTTTCGATGCCAGCCCGCGCCGACAATACGCCCATCTCGTACGAGGATTGCGCCGACCATTGGATTCGGCGACGTCCGCCCGCGCCCGTGCGCTGCAAGCCGTAGCGCCTCGCGCATATACATCTCCTCTTCCAACAGTCTCACCCCGCAATTCGCAAATAAAAATCCCCGGAAGAAAAATCCTCCGGGGCATACAAAAATGCAAATAAAAACCAATCTTTTCTCATCCAGACTACGGAATCTCCAAGAAATAAATCGCACATTTCACTTGCCCAAATTCTCATAGGCCGCGTTGTCGTCAGTCAGCGTAGCACCGCTACGATTCCTTCCTCCGCCTTGCCTATAAAAATTTGTTCGGCGCGCTCTGCACAATTTTTTTCTTTACGATTCCTCACTGTCGGCTCCGGAATCACACCAGATCATGCCTTTCGGCTCGCGGGCTGCGGCTCTGATTATTTTCGCAAAGCCTTACCGCCGGTCGGGAATTGCACCCTGCCCCAAAGAT
>CACZOL010000012.1 GCA_902782705.1 uncultured Selenomonadaceae bacterium | reverse complement strand
TGTTCACGAGATTCTTCCAAAAACATTTCCATGTACTGATTTGTGTCCATTTCTATTCCCCCTATTTCTTCCTTAATGGCTGACTGCATGTACAATCGCGCCTGCAATCGCTTGCAGGGGCTTTATTTCATCGGCAAGGCCACGATCGACGACGGCTTTCGGCATTCCGTACACGACTGCCGTCTCCTCGCTCTCCGCGATGACATAGCCTCCCGTTTTCTTGATTTCCGTCATGCCGACGGCTCCGTCGCTGCCCATGCCGGTCAGGATCACCGAAACGATGTTCCCGCCGAGCGGGGCCGCCGACTTGAAGAGCACGTCAGCCGCCGGTCTAAGCGTCCCGATTGGCGGATCCTGATTCAGGAGTATCTCTCTTCCGCCGTTCGCGACCGTCATGTGATAATTCCCTGGAGCGATATACACATGACCTGCTTCTATAATATCATGATTTTCCGCTTCTTTCACGGAAATTTGTGATATTTCGTCTAATCTTTCCGCCAAAGATTTCGTAAAACCCGGCGGCATGTGTTGTACAATCAGGACTCCGCAGGGAAGATTCCGCGGCAGCAGCGGCACGACGGACTGCAACGCTTTCGGTCCTCCCGTCGAACAACCGAGCACCACAAGCTTCCTGGCGGAGCCGCCGGAAGAAACTGTACGGGCAGCGGGAACGGCCCGCGGCGTAAATCGCTTTGGCGGCGGCGGCGCCGTAGCGCCGCCCCCTCGGAGAGGAAGCTGTATCCGGCGCATCGTCGGCGGAGTGGAAGCCGTTTCCTTGGGCCCTGATTCCGGCGTCGGCGTTGGAGCCGCCGTTTCCGGCTTTGGCTCCGGCATCGGCGGAAGCGGCGCGGGCGGCGGCACTGCTGCCGCCTTACGAATGATCCCCTTTGCTCCGACCGCCGTCCTGGCTTTCGTCAGGATCTCGTCTTCTACCGTGTCGACCTTGGATATGGAGCCTCCGACTTTACTTACGAAATCTACGGCGCCGAGGGAAAGGGCCTCGATGGTCGCCTTTGCACCCTCCCGCGTAAGACTGGAAAACATGATGACCGGCGTCGGACAGTCGTTCATGATCTGTCCCAGCGCCTGCAAGCCGTCCATCACCGGCATGTTGACGTCCATCGTCACAAGATCCGGATTGAGAGACTTGCATTTCTCGACGGCGTCCTTGCCGTTCACCGCAACACCTACAACCTCAAAATCCGGCTGCTTTTTGAACATATCCGACAAAACCATGCGCATGAACGCAGAGTCGTCAGCTATCAACACTCGAATCATCGTCCGCACCCCTATCTGGTCCCGTTGGGTTTGACTCCGGAATCATCTTGCAGCCGGTATCTCGGGAAAGTCATTAACATAAATGTCATTTATAGCACAGGCACCATCCATTATAATTGATGCCGACTTTCAAAAAACTAAAAAAGTCCCTTTAAGAGAATTTCAACAACTTTTGCAAAAATCCTTTCCATCCGAAACGAATTTTATGATCTCCTCCATAAAGAACATTTTTTGCAACCGCCTCGATGCATCTTGCCGCTACCGCGTCAGGGTACGCAACAAGCAGCGGCTGCTGGTTCTTGACGGCGTTCATCACGCTCCGATCCTCAAAAATCATACCGAGGCTGGTTAACGGCAGCGAAAGGAATTTTTCCGACGTACGGCTGAGTTTCGTCAAAACTTCATTGCACTCAGCTTCATCATATACGCGATTGACCACAATCTTCAAGTCTTTTTTTTCAGAATTTCTGCTGTACGACTTCATAACCGCGTAAGCGTCCGTCAGAGCGGTAGGTTCCGGCGTTGTGACGAGAATGACCTCATCCGCCGCGAGGATAAAATCAAGGACGTTTCTCCCGAGGCCCGCGCCCGTATCGACGAGCACGATATCCGCCATCTTCTCGCAGGCCGCCAGCTTGTCCAACAGGCACTGCCTTTCCTTTGGCGAGAAATCCAACGCGCGCTCGATCGCCGAGCCGCCGGAAATGTAATTCACGCCGTACGGGCCATGAATCAGCACGTCCTCCAGCGTCACTTCCGGCTGCAAAAGATGCAGCAAGTGATGTTTCGAGACCGTGCCGAGCACCACGTCGACGTTCGCCATGCCGAGATCGGCGTCGACGATCATGACGCGCCGCCCGATTTTCGCCATTGCGATTGCGAGATTGACCGTGAGGTTCGTCTTGCCGACGCCGCCCTTGCCGCTCGTGATGGCGATCACGCGCGCGCCGGTTCGTATCGTCGGTCGAAAAACGCGCCGATAAGCCGGAACGACCTCCTCGATCGGAGTCTGTACAGGGCTGACCTGCACGGCAGGCACCGGAGCTTGTACGGGGACTGCAGGCGCCGCCGCCGGCGGCCCGACGTATTCGTTTTTTCCCTGCACGAGCTCCCGCAAGCTCGCCGCCTGATCCCTCATCACGCATTACCTCAGCATGAGCCTTGCCAAAGCCTCCGGCTTTGCCGGCTCTATGTCATCCGGCACGCTCTGTCCCGTCGTCAGATAAGACATCGCAAGCCGTCTGTCAAACAAAAGATTCACAATAAATCCTATGCTTTCCGTCTCGTCCGTCTTTGTCATCAAAATGCGGTCCGGACGGCAGACCGAAAAGCGCTCCAAAATCGCCTCCGCGTCCCGTTCCTTCGTCGTCGCGCTCAGGACGAGATGCTTCTCAATGGACGGCTCGACCGCCAGAAACTCTTTCAGTTCATCCATCTGGTAATCGTTGTTCTGGCTCCGTCCCGCCGTATCGATCAAAATCAGTTTCTTGTCCCGATGTTTTCGGAGCGCGGGCTTGAGCTCTTCCGGCGAATAAACGATTTCCAGCGGAAGCCCGATAATATCGGAATAGGTCCGAAGCTGATCGACTGCCGAAATGCGGTACGTGTCCGCCGTGACCAGCGCGACGCTGACGCCCCGCTCCAGCACATACTTTGCCGCGATCTTCGCGATGGTCGTCGTCTTGCCGACGCCCGTCGTGCCGATCAGAGCGACAATCTTCGGCCGCCCGTCCTTCAGCCCGATCCCGTCTCCCGTCTTGATGACGCTGTGCAGATAATCGCCAAGCGCCTTCACCGCTTCGGCGGAATCTTTTCCGAGCATCATTGTCGCCGGAGGAATCTTCCGGATAATATCCTGCATCACGTCCTCGCGAAGTTCCTGCGCGCGAAGCGCATCCTTCAGCGTCGTGACATCCTCTCCGCTCGACGACTGGTCCATCACCTGGCGGAGCATCTTGCGCATCTGCGCAAGCTCGTCTTCCAGCGCATGGATCTTTTCTTTTTGCTTCTCGCTCTGCGGCGCGCTCTCCTGTTCAGCCTGTTCAGCCGCTTCCTCCGAAGCTTCGGTCAGCGAAGGCGAGACCGCATCCGACTGTTCTTCCTCCCGAAGTTCTTCCTCCTGAAGCTCTTCCTCTTGCTCGGCCGCTTTTTCCTGTTCCTGTTTCGCCTTAGCGGCGGCAAGCGTTTCCGCTTTGATAATGCGTGCTTTCCCTTTTTTCGGCGTTTCCGCCTTTGGAGGCGCAGCCTCCCGGATGGGCTCCGGCTCTATGCGGGGCAAGATCGGCGCCGCAAGCGCGGATTCCCACTCCTCCATATTCGGCCGCGCTTGCTCGAGTGGCGCCTCCGTCTCCGGCTGCATCCGCGGAGCCGGCGCAGGCGTCCTGGTCGAGCGCGTCTTCGACTGGCGCCTCGTCTGCTGCACCGTCGGCGCCGGCCGCAGCAAAGGCTCCGCCGCGAGAGGCGCGAACGCTTCCGCGTCCGTCAACGCGGTCTGGTTCTGTGAGCGGGCGATGGAAACGCCCTTCTCCGTCCCCGCCGTCTTATACTGCGAAAGTACATTGCGCGGGCGCGCCGCCATCTGCGGCTTCGGCGGCTCGCTCTCGGCGAGCGGCGTCTGCCGGCGCTGGCGCGGCATCGCAGGCAGCTTCACACGCGGACGGCGCGGCGTATCATCCACCGCCGCCGTAACCTCCACGACCTCTTTGCTCTGGATTCCCAAAAAGCCGCCTTGCCGATATTGCTTTGTATGAAGAATCACGGCGTCCGGCCCGAGCTCGTCTTTGACCATCGCTCTGGCTTCCTTGAGGTCTGCCGCCTTAAACACCTTGATACGCAATTATACTTTCACCACCCCAAGTATTTGCAGCTCCACGCTTTGCTCGATCTCCGCATGCGACAGGACGATAACCCCTTCGATCGAGCGCTCGACGAGCTTGCGGAAATAGGGTCTGACTGCGGGGCTCGTCAGCACGATCGGCTGATACCCCATATTCGTCAGTTTCGTCAGTTCCGTGTTCAGAACCGTCAGGAGCTTTTGCATCGTATCCGGATCAAGGCTGACATACGAGCCGCGATCGGTACGCTGCACTGCGCCCGCGATCCGGTTTTCCAAAGCCGGGTCGAGCGTGACGCAGGGAATCGTATTGTTTTGCAAATTTTGCTGCATAATCTGGCGCGCCATCGCGTGACGCACATACTCGGTCAAAATGTCCGTGTCTCTCGTCGCGCGTGCGTAATCCGCCAGCACCTCGAAAATCGTGCTCATATCGCGAATCGAAATGCGCTCCCGCAGGAGATTCGCCAGCACTTTCTGGACCTCGCCCACCGACGGCATCTGGGACATGACCTCGTCGACGAGCGTCTCGTTCGTCTTCTTGAGATTGTCCAC
>CACZOL010000011.1 GCA_902782705.1 uncultured Selenomonadaceae bacterium | reverse complement strand
CGTCGGCATGACCTCGCCTGCAAAAAGCACGGTATGCAAACAATCAATGTCGCACTCGTCCAACAAATCGTAATTGGCAATTTGTGTGAGTACCGACGGCACCCAAAAGACAGTGTTGATTTTCTTATCGCGAACATATTCCAAAAGGCGAATAGGGAAAGCGAAACATTTTCGAGGGATAATATAGGTAGTCGCTCCGTTTTTCAATGTACTGTAAATATCCAGCACCGAATTGTCGAAATAAAACGGTGCTTGATTGCCGAGAACGCTCTCGTTGTTGATATGAAAAGTTTCTTCCACCCAGTCGATATAATCTATGACCGAGCGATGACCGATGATGACGCCTTTCGGCGTTCCCGTTGACCCGGAGGTGAAAAGGACATAAAGCACGTCGGTATCAATCAATCTACCCTGAACCTCGGTTATGGCTTTATCGTTCGGCGGTTTTTGCAATAGTTCGTCATACAGCCATACTTGTTCCTGCGATTGGAAAGCCGTTGCCATTTTTTCACGATAGGCGGCGCTTGTAATCACTGCGCCCGGATCCAAAGTTTCTAGGATTTTTTGCACGCGACTCTCAGGCATATCGGTATCAAGCGGGGTATAGAAACACCCTGCGTACGCTGCGCCGAGAAACGTCGCGACGGCATGCACGTTTTGTCCCAGCGCCACGGCAACAGGTTTCTTGAAAAGCCCCGCAGCAATCAATCGCGTGGCAATTCGCTTCGCGCTGTCTTGCAACTCGTGAAAGGTAAGCGCGTTATGCTCGTCCACAAACGCGGGTTTGTCAGGATATTTTTCTGCTGCGGCATATAAATAGTCGGTCACTAGTCTTGCCATTTGCGTTTCGCTCCTAGTCAAAGGGAATTCATTTCCCCATTCAAAATAAATTCATCGTTCCACGATGATGGCAATTTTGCCGATAACATATATTCAGGATATTGTTGGAGCTTCTCACAAAGCAACTTATACGCAGGGGCTTCATCTACCGTCCAAACTTCGCTGTCGCCCAGCGCGCACATTTTTGCATCGCCGCGCGAAAGCAAAATATCCGTTAAATCGTTCCCGCCTGGGATTACGTCCTTGTATCGCACAAACAATTTATATGTGGCAGTATAACTCCCGCCGTCCGCGTGAATCGTTCCGGTGAAGTCCCGATCATAACGATACGGCACCGTCGCTGCCCATTCGATATAATGCGTATAGGTGAAACAGTCCTGTGGCTTTGTCCCGAGGAACAAGAACTTCACGTTTTTCTCCCGATGCAACATGTCGAAAGTGCAATCACGCCCAATAGATTCGCGTCCTACGCCCGTAGCCAGATATTTCTTGACCCCGACGAGTGCAACGGACAGCAACGGATCGAGAGAACGAACCGTTTCCGGTTGCCGTCGGACATATTCGTTTAAAGCGCCCATTTTCGATTTGCTTTTCTTTACGTCGTAATCTTTTCCGTTAGGAAAACTAAAGGTGAATGTCGGGAAAATAATTGTCTTAACATTCATTTCTCGGATTGCGCGGTAAATTGCGCTTAAAATTTCGTCGCGTTTCAATTCCATGTTCGGCGTTCCGAAAGTCATTCCGAAATGAATAAAAAGGATTTCCGCCTTATTTGCGTTTACTTGTCGGAGCGCCGAAACAAAATCTTCATCTGTAACTTGCGTCCCCGCATTTGTGCAAAAAAGCTGTTTTGCCATAGTTCCCCTCCTAGTGGGCGCTTCTCCCACCGTCTACGGTGAAGATTTGCCCCGTAATCCATTTTGCGTTTTCCCCCATTAAAAAGACTGTCATGGCGGCAATATCTTCCGGTTCTCCAAGCCCTAGGAGGTAACTGTCGTCTGAAGGCTTGGCGAGAAGGTCTTGGTTCTGGAATAAAAGATTACCCATTGGCGTTTGGATTGCGCCGGGGCGGATTGCGTTTATGTTCACGCGCGGCGCAAGTTCTTCGGCCATGGCCCGCATGAACCCTTCGAGAGCGGATTTCGATGCGCAGTAAACGCTCTGCCCCTTTGCGCCGATTCGGCTTTGAATACTGGAAATCAGCACGACGCGGGTTAGCGCTTTGCCGTTGATTTTTTTGTTTGTCAACAGTTTTACGATTTCCACTGCCGAGAAGAAGTTGACGTTCATAATCGTCTGCATTTGCACCGTCGTTGTCATGCGAAGCGGTGCAAGTGGCGCGATTCCGGCAGAGTGGACGAAGCCGCCCACAGGTGCGGAGTTTTCTTTAAGTAAGGAAGCCAGACTTGCTGCAATTCCTTCTACATCGGCGAGGTTGTAGCGCCAAAGAAGATGCGAATCCGCGGTTTCGCACATTGCTTGTGTTTCTTTTAGACGCTTTTCGTCGCGTCCAGCGAGAACCAGCGGGTATGACTGTGAAAGTCGTATCGCCGTCGCGCGACCAATACCGCTGGATGCCCCCGTAATCAATACATAATTTTCCATGTTCAATACTCCGCAAATTCGCAGAACCGAAGTGGCCCCAGCTTCATGCTAATCGCGCCCCAGGCCAAGCCGACGCCAAAGCCGGAAAGGCATACATCAAAAGAGTTTTCACGAATTTTATCCGCAAGGTTGAAGCAGATATTCGTCGGAATCGTCGCCCCGGAGGAATTGCCGAAATGCGAGACAATATTGCTCGGTAATTTCTCTCTTGGGATTTCAAGTCCGTCCGCCAACTTTTCGACCATGAATTTGTTAGGCTGATGGAACAGAAACCAGTCAATCTCTTCTTTTGTCTTGCCCGCTGTCCGTAAAATATCCTCGATTAGCGGCGGGACGTCTATTTGCATGAAGTTGAACACCTCGCCGCCTTTCATCACGATGTTGTTCAGAGAGCGGATATTGCCGTCCTCGTCTTCGTGCTCGATTGCTGTTTCCGGCGAGCAGGGCGTCCGAAAGCCTCCAGCCGGAATCATCAATGCGTCGGCCCGAGTGCCGTCCATTCGCATTTCGGCGAAAATCGGCTCGGCGTCATCGGCGCAATTCTCTACAATGGAAATGGAAACGGCGTCTCCTGCCAATGGATACGTTTTTCGATCCTTTGGGGATACTTTCCGGCTCAAGGTTGTGCCGACAATCAACAGGACTTTTTTGTCTTCCAACTGTTCCAACAGTTGGAAGGCCTGCAAAAGCCCAATGACATAGCCCGAGCAACCTTGAATCATATCAAGGCAATACACGCCCTCGGAAAGCCCTAGTCGACCTTGGATAATGTTGCTCGTCGGCGGAAGAAAATAGTCGGGTGAATCGGTCACGAGAAGCAAGGCCCCGATTTCGTCCTTTTTTACGAGACCGCGCGAAAAAAGCTGTTCTGCACCGAATACTGCCATATCTGAAACGCAGGTATCAGGCTTGACGATGCGATGCTCGCCGTAGCCCATGACTTCCTTCATGCGTTTCATACGGGCGGTTGATGCCGTATAGTTCCCCATTTCTTCCTCGAAGGTTCGGATATTCTTGGGGATAACGGTCAAAATGCCGCCGATCCGCTTACCTTGAAATTTAAACTTCATCGGCTACACCATATTTTTTGACGAGCGCCTGGATTTTTGCAAGGCTCGAAAAATTTTCCGGCACGATTTCGCGTCCCTTGATGGAAATGCCAAATTCCTTATCCATCATGGAGACGAGTGAAACGATGTCTAAGGAATCAAGCATTCCGTCCTCGATATAGTCTTCGCTCGTTGTGAAGTCAAACTCCGGTCGAAGCTCCTGCAAAATGTCGATGATTTTTTTCATATACGTTCCTCCATGTAAACATGATAACTCCTACATTGTAGGTACTTCCTTTGCGAAAATTTCTGGGAAGAATCGGCTCATTTTTTCCCGCGCATCTTCATACATATCCTTGGTGCGAAAAATTTCAGTGAGTTCCATCCCATTCACATGACATTCCTCTAAGTATTGGATGTTTGTTTTGTGTTCCATAAACCCTGCGCGGCGATTTAGGCTGAATACTTTGCGGTTCCCGTTGACGACATGCCCGTAGACGACGTCCACCATAGTATATAAATAATCACTCAAAACGAATCCGGATTCCAAGAATGGGATCGATTCGCGGAAATCATGATTTCCGACTAATAAGCGACCTTGAACGCATTGCTTTTTTGCCAAATCCATGTGTGTCCACCCTGATGTGCCGAAAGGCGTTCCCGTCTCGCGGTCAATGAGGATCATCAGCCCTTGCGTATCATCGTTCAGATAGACATTTTCATACCAGTCCCTCTCTTTTTCTTCCGTTAGTACAAAGGGCTGATTGAGGTATTTGTTCAACTCAGGATTATTACGCCATTCGACTACATACGGGAAATATTTCGGTGCGATTTCTTCCAAAACGACGGTTTTTCCTTCCAACCGTAACGGTTCTTTTCGTTTGTCTCTCATACGCATCGGCCCTCATATCCGTTTATCGTCTCAATCACATACGTTATCTCTTCTGCCCTCATCCCGTTGAACATGGGGAGGCTCAGCACTTCGTCCGCGTATTGCTCGGTGATTGGGAAATCTCCTCGCTTATGGCCAAGTGGCTCATAGCATTTGGCCAAGTGTGGCGGAATCGGGTAGTGAATGACCGTTTCGATTCCGTGTTCTTTCAAATAGGCTTGGAAAGCGTCGCGATTTTTGGTGCGGATGACAAATTGATGATACACATGCGTCGCATTTTCCCGCGTTCTTGGCAAAAGGAAACGGGAGTTTTTTATGCCCGAAAGATAGGCTTCGGCGATGCGCCGCCGTTCTTCGGTCAGCGCATTGAGATGGGAGAGTTTCACGCGGAGCAGCGCCGCCTGCAGCTCGTCAAGGCGGGAGTTTACGCCGCAAAGTTCATTGTGGTACTTCACTTCGCTGCCGTAGTTTCGGAGCATCCGGAGCTTTTTCGCAAACGCTTCGTCGTCGGTCGCGACCGCCCCTGCGTCGCCGAAAGCGCCGAGGTTTTTGGTCGGGTAAAAGCTGAAGCATCCGGCGATACCCCATGCGCCGGTCATTTTCCCTTCAAAGGCTGCGCCGTGAGACTGGGCGCAATCTTCGATGACTGGGAGGCCGTGTTTTTTCGCAACGGCGGCAATTTGCGTCATGTTTGCCGATTGTCCGTAAAGATGCACGACCATGATGGCCTTGGTGCGGGGCGTAATCGCGGCTTCGATTTTTTCTGCGTCAAGGTTGTAATATTCGTCCGGCTCGACGAATATCGGCGTCGCGCCGTTTTCCGTGATTGCAAGCACGGTGGCGATATAGGTGTTTGCGGGAACGATGACTTCGTCGCCCGCGCCGATGTCGAGGGCTCGCACGGAAAGCGTCAGCGCGTCAAGACCGGAGTTCAGCCCCACGCAGTATTTTCTTCCGACGAAACGGGCAAATTCCTCTTCAAAAGCAGAAAGCTCAGGGCCAAGGATATACCAGCCCGAGCGCAGCGCCCGAAGCGCCGCTTCTTCGTATTCAGTTTGATAAAGAGCGAATTGTCGCTCCAATATGGCCAAGTCAATCTTCATTTTTCCGCTCCGATACAATTTGCAGGAATTCGTCATAATCCCGAATGTAATCCGCTTCGTCGTATAGCTCGGAGGCAAATACGAGGAGGACGGCGCCGGGAGAAAATTCCATTTCCCGCCAGACTAAACTCCCGACATAAAGGCCTTCATAAGGTTTTTCTAAGGGTACGATTTTCTGTTCGGAGCCGTTGTCCAGTTTGATTTTACAACTCCCGTGAATACAGACGAGAATTTGTTCCAGATGCCGATGGGCGTGTTTTCCGCGAATAAAGCCATCCGCCGTATCATACATATAATATACGCGCTTAATGTGAAACGGGATATCTTTGAATTCTTCGAGCGCAATCAGTTGGCCGCGTTCGTCGCCGTGGGGCTGGAAAACGTATTTGATGGTTTGCAAGATGTTTCCGCCTTTCGTTGTTCAATCTGTATCGTAGGCCACTGCGGCTCGATGTAGCTTTTTAAGAGGAAAAGAGATTGAAATACCAGCGCCGCATTTCAGTTACATCTACAGGCGCCGTTGCAGTTTCAAAATCGGATGTTCCTTCTTCGAAGATTCGCTTTAAATTCAGTTTAAAGTGGTCTGGCGTTATCACCGCGGTTTGCATTTTGCGTATTAACTCTGTTCGGTAATATTCGTCGGTGATGTATTTTTGAATGGCGTTTTTCCACTCGTCTACCGATCCGAAGGCGAGGGCCATTTCTGCATCGTGTCGCAGCAAAAAACCGCCCAATCCGTCTTTGGGATTTTTGACGAGGGTTAGGGGCGGCTTTCCGGCGAGTGCGCTGTACTGCGTCATGAGGCCGCCGAGGGAGGGATAGGTATTCAAATACATATCAATATTCTTTAGAATTTGGAATAAATCCTTTCGCTCGGAGGTATGGAAAACACGTCCGGGGAATTCCTCGGCCAACGCGCGGAGTCCGCTGTCGTTTCCGCTGCCGGCGTACCAAAACTTAACGTGCGGGAACGAGCGGAGCATCCAAGAAATGACTTTGTAATACGTCATTTCTTCGTCGAGCGTCTTATAAAGCGCGCCGCCGGAAAAGACAACGAAATCGCCGGCTGTACGCTCGAAAGGGTATCCTTGGAAAGCCACGTTGTGGTCGAAGAATGGATAATAGGGCTGAATTATCAGTTTTTCCTTGGGGACGCGGCGGCAAAAGTGCGATATGGATGCGCCCCAGTTCCGGAATTCCAGTCCGATATCAAAACTGTCGGGACAGGACCAGTAGCAGTGATCGCCAAGTACGATATAATAACGGGTCATAAGCCCTTCCATTCGCATGAATGCGAGTCGTCCAAAGGGGTTTACCTCGTCGACGTAAAGGAAGCCGTGGGCTGGACGGTATTTTTGCGCCGTCTGACAGATGGCGGAAGAATATGCGGAGGCGTCGCCGCCGTTGAGGTAAACAATCTCCGCTTTTGTGGGCGCGTTTTCCAAAATGTGCATCAGTGTGGGCGTTTTCCCTTTTGTGGCTGCGTCGGACAAATATACGATTTTGTATCCGAGGTCTGCGAGCGCTTTGAGGTAGATGGCGGCAAGCCCACGGACGTCGAACCCTACGCCGTCGTAATATAGGACGCAATTTTCGTCTGGCTCATACGGCGCGATGTCATCCGGATAGAGAGCGTCCATTTGGTCGCGGAGTATTTTATAAGCGCTTTCGATCGTTTCATCCCGGAAAAATTGGTTATATTGAATAAAGTGATAGTTCATCTTCCACATGGCTTGGAGCGCGCCGTTACGCTGTCCGCGCCGCAGGAGGGAGACAAGCAGCTTTCGCATGCCGTCAAATTGGGGGTCGAATTGCGGGTGATAGTTGCGTCCTCGTGATTCTACGAAAAACTCTCCTGAAATTTCCGGCGCATATTCCAGACGATAGCACATTTCGTCATCCGGCGTGTCGCAGGAAATTTCCTCCGCTGAGCACCATATCGCTTCCTGCGGCAGCACTGCGGCCTTATACCCTTTGCGCTGATACTCAAGGGACAAGGACATCGCTGCATATCTTGCGCCTTGGAACATCTGGCGCCATGGCACGTCATGCTGTGTCGCCAAGATCGGCGGAATGAGGACCTTGGCGGGCGTAATGTTTTTTTCGTCGTAAATATAATGGGCGTTCTTTTCTTTACCGTCTTTGCAAAAGGTAACCGCGCCGATTGGGGCGCTCGTCCAAAAGTCATCGCTGAAAGGCGGCACGGAGTATCCCATAACGCCTAAGATCCCCAGCGTTTCGTTCGAGCGAAAAGCGTCAATTACCGTGGGGAGAAAACGGGGATTCGTGATGGAGACGCGATCGGTCATATATATTTTATATTTTGCGTTGCTGCCTTCCATCGCAGCCTGGCAGGCCAAGGAGGTGTTGCTTCCGTCATAGCCGTTGCCGCGCATGTATTGGACGCGCATACCCATAGGGATAATCAGATGGTCCAAAAAGTGAATGCAATTATTATAGGCAGCTTCGTCATTACTGAGAATGATGAAACAGATCAAGTCTTGCTCCATGCGGGACGTCTCCTTTTCCTACCGGCTGGACAGCGCGGCGCATATATGTCTATTATACTCGTATGCGCGCGAAATGTCACGTTTTGGCGTGCCCTCGAAACGAAAAAATTGCGCCGCCCGTTTCGGCGTTTTTCGCTTCGAGCACGACGTCGTGGCGACGGGCGACGGCTTGGGCGATAGAGAGGCCGAGACCGGTGCCGCCTTCGCGGCTTGTGCGGAAACGGTCGAAGATGTGGGGAAGCGCTTCGCTGTTTATGCCGGGCCCGTGGTCTTGAATCGAGATGCGCCACTGATTGCCCAACGTTTCGATCTTGACTCCCACGGCGGCGCTTTCCGGCGAGAATTTCACGGCGTTGTCGAGCACGGCGAGAAACATCTGCCGAAGTCGTCCGTAATCGCCCTGCATCGGAATCGACGGCGGTTTTTCACAATGGATTTCGACGGACTTTGGGGCGGCGAGGCGGCGCGCCGAGCGCACGGCGTCTTGAAGCACGTCCGAGAGGTCGATATCTGTCTTATCGACGGAAAAATCAGGATTTTCGAGGCGGGCAAGATCGAAGAGATCGTCGACGAGCCGCGAAAGCTGACGGACGTTTGTTTCCATCTGTGAGAGGTATTCGCGCCGTTTTTCTTCGTCTGTGACAAGCCCTGCGGAAAGCGCGTCAAGGGAGCCGCGCAGTACTGTCAGCGGCGTTCGCAGTTCGTGGGATATGCTTGCGAAGAAGTCGCGGCGCATGGCGTCGAGTTGTGCGCGTTCCCCTGCGGCAGTTTCGAGACGTTCGGCAAGAACGTCAAGACTTTGGGCGAGGGACCCGATTTCGTCATCTTGGCGGACGCCGCTGCGCGCATTGTAATCTCCCCCGGAGAGCGCGGCGGCTGTTTTTTCCATTTCTGCGAGCGGGCGAATGAATCGGCGAGCGAGCAGGACGGAAAGCGCCGCGGCAAGTACGAACGCAAGGGCGAGAGAAATCGCAAGGATTTGAAACCCGGCCGATTCACTCGCATGGATATCCGAGAGACGACGGTGCATAAGGACTGCGCCGGTCACGTTGCCGTCGGCGTCGCGGACAGGCGCGCCTGCCGTCACGGATGGGGCGTCCGTCAACGCGCTGAATTCTTCGCCGACGGCGCTCTTCCCCGCGAATATCGTCTCCAAAAGCGTTTCGGCGGCGGGCGGCAACTCTGTGTAATCCGTTTCCGTTTGCGGCCCGCTGAGCGTGATTGTTTGCGAGGCGCGATCCACGAGCCAGACGTCGCTGCCCGTGAACGCGTTCAGTTGTCGGAGCAATGAACCGGATTCGGTTCCTATGCCCGCAGACGTCGCCGGTGCATCGTCTGCGACGCGCCGACGGCAATAGGTGTGCGGCCCCATCGCAGAGGTGTGGCTGGACGTCGCGGTTTGCGCTTGCGTGGGCGTCCCGAAAGATTCTTTATCACGACGCCACATTCTGCCGCGGCGTCCTTCGTGTTCGCCGTGCGAGGAAGGAGACTTTTCGGCGCTTGCGGAGGCGGAAGCGCTCGTCGGCTTCTGGCCGGAAAGAGACGCGGCAATCGCCTCCGCGTGCGTGCGGAGGTCGTTGGTATGCAGATCGGAGGTGTAGCGTCGGAAAAGCACGCCGAACACGCTGCCGATGACCAGCGCGAAAACGAGCAGGGCGGCGGAAAAGTACAATACGAGCCGCAGCGTCAGGCGGTGTTTCATGGCGCAACCTCCAGAGCGTAACCGACGCCGCGGACGGTGCGGATATCCCAATCGCCATGCGCGTGTGAGGCGAGTTTTGCACGCAGGCGTTTGATGTGCGTGTCCACTGTGCGCGCATCTCCCTCGTAGTCCCAGCCCCAAAGGCGATCGAGCAAATGGTCGCGGGAAAAGACGCGGCCTTTATTTTCCGCGAAAAGACAGAGAAGATCGAATTCTTTTTTTGTGAGCGCCACCGTTTGGTCGCCGATGAGCGCGCGGGCTTCGTCGGGGAAAAGAGAAAGACTGCCGCAGACGATTGTGTGCCGTGCGTCCGCCGCCCGCTCCAATCGCCGCAGCACCGCCCGGACGCGCGCCATCACTTCCGCGCCGGAAAAAGGCTTCACGATGTAGTCGTCCGCGCCGATATCGAGGCCCATGATGCGGTCGTAGTCTTCGCCGCGTGCCGTGATCATCAGGATCGGAACGTTCGATTCGGCACGGATCGTCCGGCATACCGTGAATCCGTCGAGTTTTGGCATCGTCACGTCGAGTAGGATGACCTCGAAATTTCCGCCGCGAAACAGGCGAAGCGCTTCTTCGCCGTCGCGCGCCGCCGTTACGGAAAAACCTGCGGGAGTCGCGAACGTCGTTAAAATGTCGATAATCGCCGCATTGTCGTCGGCAATCAGCATCGGAATCATTTGCCTCACTTCCTTTGTCGTTCAATCCTAGTATCATCATGCCAGTACATTAGCAGGATTGTGTGGCGAAAATGTGTCGAATAAGCTCCCCCGTTTATTATACTTCATGTTGTCAAAAACTTTCCATATTATATTACGCCCAAATTGAAATTTGCGGCGCGGGAAAGCCGTTGCAAAAAATAAAAAAAGTCCTTGACAAAGAGACATCCGCGAGGTAATATAAACAAGCTGACCGGCGGGGCCGGACAGCGGGCGCACCCTGAAAACTGAACAATGCAGAATGAATCATCTAGTGATG
>CACZOL010000010.1 GCA_902782705.1 uncultured Selenomonadaceae bacterium | reverse complement strand
GTGGAGACGAGGGGGATCGAACCCCTGACCTCCTGCATGCCATGCAGGCGCTCTCCCAGCTGAGCTACGCCCCCGTTCAACGTACTTTGCCATTATACTAAAAACGATTTCGTTTGGCAACCCTAAATAAGGAAAATTTTGTCACTGCACGGAGCCATAGTGCTTTTCATAATAGGCCTCGTATTCGCCGCTTATGACATGTTCCCACCAAACCTTATGGGAAAGATACCATTCAATCGTACGGCGGATGCCGTCCTCAAACTTTGTCGCGGGCGACCATCCCAGCTCCGCCGTAAGCTTTGACGGATCGATGGCATAGCGAAGATCGTGGCCTTTTCGGTCTTCCACATGACGAATCAGGCTCTCCGGTTTTCCCAGCGCGTCCAGAATAATCCGTACTACATCGATGTTCCGCTTCTCGTTATGCCCACCAATGTTGTAAAGGCAGCCGTCCTTACCCTTTCGGATGATCAGGTCGATGGCGGCACAGTGGTCCTCGACATAGAGCCAATCCCGCACGTTCTCCCCCGAGCCGTAAACGGGCAGCGGCTTATCCGCCAACGCGTTCAAAATCATCAACGGAATCAGTTTTTCCGGAAAATGATACGGCCCGTAATTGTTCGAGCATCGCGAGATACTGACCGGAAGCCCGTAAGTTCGCTGATATGCCTGCACCAGAAGATCGGCGGACGCTTTCGATGCCGAATAAGGACTGGACGTATGGAGCGGCGTGTTTTCCGTGAAAAAAAGATCGGGACGGTCTAACGGCAGGTCGCCGTAAACTTCATCAGTTGACACCTGATGAAAACGACGGACGCCGTGTTTCCTGCAAGCGTCCATCAAGACCTGCGTGCCGATGATATTCGTCTGGAGGAAAAGCCCGGGCGTCTCGATAGAGCGGTCGACATGGCTCTCCGCCGCAAAATTCACGACAATGTCCGGCTTCTCCTCCACAAACAGCCGGTCGACCTCCGTGGAGTCCGTAATATCTCCTTTTACAAAACGAAATTGCGGGGACTTCATCGCGTCTTCCAACGTTTCGAGATTGCCTGCGTACGTCAGCGCGTCAAAGCAGATGATCCTGTCCTCCGCATGGCGGGCAAGCTCGTAATAGACAAAATTCGAGCCAATGAATCCCGCGCCTCCGGTCACGACGATATTCATGCCCGAGCCTCCTCATAGACAAAATTGAGGCCCGCCGCCGCGCGTTCGGCAAGCGTCGGAGCGTTCTTATCTTTATCCGACAAGATGCCCGGCTGCATCGGCCATTCGACGCCGATTGCCGGATCGTCCCAACGGACGCCGCCGTCATGCTCCGGCGAATAATAGTTGTCCGCCTTGTACTGCACTTCGACGTCTTCAGTAAGCGTAATAAAGCCGTGGGCAAAACCGCGAGGAATAAATATCTGCTTCTTGTTTTCCGCCGAAAGCCGCACGCCAATCCACTTTGCATATTGCGGCGAGCCCTTGCGTATATCCACCGCTACGTCGAAAATCTCGCCCCGCGTCACGCGCAGGATTTTTGCCTGCGCCATCGGATTCAGCTGATAGTGCAGTCCTCGAAGCGTTCCCTTTTCCGCTGAGAAGGAATGATTGTCCTGTACGAACTCCGCGTCGATACCGGCCGCTTTCAGCTCTCGATCCGACCAACTTTCCAAGAACCAGCCGCGCGCATCTCCGAATACCTTCGGCATGATTTCAAAAACGCCTTTCAATTTCGTTTCCTGAATCTCCAGCATCAAAATGTCCTCCTAGTCAAGTTTTGACTGGCTAAATTTCACTCTTTGATTACTCTCATCAAGTATTTTCCGTACTCGTTCTTCAGCAAAGGCTTTGCCAGCCGTTCTACTTGCGCCGCATCGATATAGCCCATGCGATAGGCGATCTCCTCCACGCAGGAAATCTTGAGCCCTTGCCGCGCCTGAATCGTCTGTACGAACGAAGCCGCCTGCAAAAGCGTCTCATGCGTGCCGGTATCGAGCCAAGCGAAGCCGCGGCGCATCTTCTCCACGCGAAGCGTTCCGCGTCGCAGATACTCGCGATTCACATCGGTGATTTCCAGCTCGCCGCGCGCCGAAGGTTTGACCCCGCGCGCAATTTCCACAATATCGTTATCATAAAAATAAAGTCCGGTAACGGCAAAGTTGGAGCGCGGTTTCTTCGGTTTTTCTTCAAGACTCACCGCTGTGCCCGACGCGTCGAATTCCACGACGCCGTAACGTTCCGGCTCGCTGACATAATACGCGAACACCGTCGCGCCCTTTTCCTGCTTCACAGCACGTTGAAGCGCCGCGGCAAGGTCGGAGCCGTAAAAAATGTTATCGCCTAGAATCAACGCACAGCCTTCGCCCGCAAGGAATTCCTCGCCAATCAAAAATGCTTGGGCGAGCCCGTCCGGGCTAGGCTGCACCGCATAGGAAACGGAAATACCCCACTGCTTGCCGTCTTCCAGAAGCGCCTGAAAATTCCCGCTGTCCTGCGGCGTCGTAATGACGAGAATATCGCGAATCCCCGCAAGCATAAGCGCCGAAAGCGGATAATAAATCATCGGCTTATCATAGACCGGCATAAGCTGCTTCGATACGACGCGCGTCAGCGGATATAGACGCGTCCCCGAACCGCCCGCAAGAATAATTCCCTTCTTTATCAACGATTTCCCCTCCTCAAACCGTCGTTGTCCGCTTCGTATCCATCGTCAGCGTTTCAGGACGCCGCGCAAGATCTCCTGCGCGATCATGTGGCAATCGTCCACATATTTCTCTCCGATTTTCTGTATCATCATATACCCCGTCGCTGCGGCAGCCGCCTGTCCGACGAAAGGAATATACTTTGAAATCTCTTTGCCGGCGAACTGTCCCGCAAGCTTTTGCACCATACGCACAACACCTTCCTGCGTCGCGTAAGCAAAGACACGTTGCCCGATTGGCGCAAGCACCTTGTACTTTTCCAGCGTCTGCGCCAGATCGTCCGTAATGCCGAAAATACGGCGTATCTCCGAAAGCAGCTTGTAAAACATGCCGACGTCGAGCGTGACGTCGAGTCCCGGAATCGGATTCACGGCGTTTGCCGCGCCGAGCCAAGCATAAGTGTTGACCGCTTTCATCGAATGCTGCTTTTTGTACGCGAGGTCTTCCATCGACGTCGCCTGGAACTCAGCGCGAAGTTTCGACCGTTTCACGCCCAACACATCGGCCGCGAATATCGCCTGCTTAAGTTCTTCTATACCTTCGCCTGTGCGGCAGCTGACAAACTGCACCGCCACACCCGATTCTCCCAACTTGTCGCGCACGTCCTTCGTGATCTCGTCCATCAACGCTTCTTTCGGCTTTTCCTCATCCCAAATCTGATCTTTTTTATTCCGCACGATAAAAAACGGGTGCTCGCGCTCGTCGCGCCATTTCTTCAGATAGGTAAACAAAACGGCGTCAGAATCGTGAAGTTTTCCCTCAAAAACGAAAAGATACAGATCGTACTGCTCCGGTTGAAACGTTTTCACCCACGCTTCAACGGGAAAGCGCGCAGTCCCGTAGCCCGGCAGATCGTGAATGCGCAGCGTGCCGAACGCAGCCTCCTGCATATCCACGGTCGTGTCCGTATGCACGCCCGTCTCAAAGAGTTTCCTTCCAATCAGTTTATTGATAAGGCTGGACTTTCCCGCGCCCGGCTGTCCCACCAGCGCAATATGCACAGGCTCTTCCAAATCCCTTTTCTTTTCCTCCCATTTCGCCTGCATTTCCTCTTCCAAGTTCATGCCGATCCCTCCTGTGCTTCTTTATTTAATCTTAACGGGTATGGGAAAAAAATGCAAGAAAACGCCGAAAATTTCGCGCAATATCTCAGCAGCAAAACAAAGAACCACTCCAACGCGTTTTTTCCGGTCAGAGTGGTTCTGATTTACGATTCACCGTGCAAAACATGCAGCAACTTATACAAAGTTTTGTAGAGCGTTTCCGCTTCCTCCTGTGTCAACGGCGACTTTGCTGCCATGCAACGCGGCACGGCACGCGCTTTTTCTCTCAGCGCATCTCCTTCCGTCGTCAGGCTGACGATCACGCATCGCTCGTCCTCCGTGCATCTCTCGCGGACAATATAGCCTTTCGCCTCCAGTTTTTTCAGGAGCGGCGTCAAAGTGCCGGAATCAAGGTAGAGACATTCCCCCAATTCCCGAACGCTCTTTTCCCGTTCTTCCCAGAGCACCATCATCACAAGGTACTGGGTATAGGTCAGATCCAGCTTGGAAAGCGGCTCGTGATAGGCCTTGATGATTTCCCGTGCACAAGCGTAAATCGGGAAACAAAGCTGATTCTTGAGGAGCAGCGGATCCCCGCACATATCCTGCCTTATTATATCTCCACTCACAGCAGCGCCTCGATATCTTTCGCCATTGCTTTCGGCGTAGTGGTCGGCTCATAGCGTTCCACGACATTCCCTTTACGGTCGATCAGGAATTTCGTGAAATTCCATTTGATCGAATCCCCTTCCAGATATTCGGGGAAATTCTTTTGCAGCGCGTCCATCAGCGGCTTAGCCACCGGATGATTCTCGTCGAAGCCTTTGAAGCCTTTTTCCTTCGTCAGATATTTGAAAAGCGGCTGCGCCGTCTCGCCGCGAACGTCGCCTTTGGCGAAAATCGGGAAACTCACACCGTAATTCAGACGGCAAAAGGTCTGCACTTCTTCGTTCGTACCGGGCTCCTGCGCTGCGAATTGATTGCAGGGAAAACCAAGCACCACAAGACCGCGCTCGCCGTAAGTCTTGTAAAGCTCCTCCAATTCTTCGTATTGCGGCGTGAAACCGCATTTGCTGGCGGTATTCACGATAACAAGAACTTTCCCTTTGTAGTCGGCGAGAGAAATTTCCTCGCCCTTGCTGTTTTTCGCCGAAAAATCATATACGCTCATATTCTTTCGTACCTCCTCAACCCGCAATTCCCAAAAGTGCGTCGATTTTCTCTTTATCAAAGCCAAGCACATAGTCTTTGTCGTTCGCCGTAATCACCGGCACCATCAAATCGCCGGAAAGCTGCTGGCAAGCGATGCGCGCCGCCTCGTCCTCTTCGATGTTAAGATTTTGATACTCGATGCCCTTTGAATCCAAATACTTCTTCGCCTTTACACACCAAGGGCACGACGTCATAGAATACACTTTTACCATTTTATTTTCCTCCTTATAATTTTACATTTTAAATACTAACTTAGTTCAGCGACCTCAGATACTTGACCGCGCCAAGCGCCGCCGTCGTTCCGTCCGCCGCCGCCGTAGTGAGCTGGCGAACCTCTTTCGTGCGGATGTCTCCTGCCGCGAACACACCGTCCAGATTCGTACGGCAGTCTTCGCCTGCAATAATATTGCCTGCCTTGTCCGTCTTCACCTGATCGGCGAACAGAGCTGTATTGGGCTCGACGCCGATATTGACGAATATCGCGTCAAGAGGCAGTTCCTTCGCCGTCTCAGCTTTTCGATCGAAAATCGTCACTGCCGTCAAACGCTTATCGCCAGACAAAGCGCGCGGCTCTGTATGCAACAATATTTCCACATTGCCATGACCGCGAAGCCGATTAACGGAAGCTGCGTCAGCGCGAAGCTCCGAGCGCTGGATCAAATAGAGTTTCGCCGCCAACTTCGAAAGATACTCCGCTGCGTCGACCGCCGCGTTGCCACCGCCAATCACCGCGACCTTTTTCCCTTGATACGCCTGTCCGTCACAAAGTTCGCAGTAATGAATGCCGCGCCCTTCGTAACGAGCCGCTTCTGTCAGCGACAACTTTCGGCGTTTCATGCCCGTGGCAAGAATCACCGCACCCGCTTCATAGACGGCGCTCTCTGTCTCTACGATCTTCGGCTGTGCGGAAAGATCCACACGCACGATAGCGTCAAACTCATTGACCACTGCCCCGAACTTCTCCGCCTGATTTTGCACGGTAGAAATCAATTCGCTGCCGCCTACAGACAAGAATCCTGGATAATTCTCAATGCCTGCCGCATTCGCAATCTGCCCGCCAACCAGTTCCGACTCCAAAACCAGAACGGAAAGCCCGCTGCGCCCCGCATATAGCGCCGCCGTCAATCCCGCCATGCCGGCGCCGATGATAACGACGTCGCGTTTTCGGCGCTCTTTTTCCATGTCATCACCTCTTTTGTAAAATTTAATTTTATAAAACTTATTTTGTGATTTGATTGTACACAATTTAATTTGATATGTCAATAGAAAATGTAAAAAAAATAGAGCTGCATTTGCAGCTCCCAATTCCATTGGATTTATCACGTCACGCGAGTTTTTCAACGGCTTTCTCAAGACGCGTCAGTGACTCTTCTCTTCCCAACAAATATAGCAACTCCGTGACACCGCCGGGCGTAACTTTCTGTCCGGAAAGAGCGATGCGAAGCGGCCACATCACTGTGCCAAGCTTTTGACCGCTCCCGTCGATATAACCGTGCAGCGCAGTGTCAATCGCTTCCGGCGTCCAATCCTGAACGGCGGAAAGCGTTTCTTTCGCGGCGGGCAAAATCTTGGCCGCGAGTTCCGGCGTAACTTTGTTCCGCTTGTTTTGGAAGAAATCAACGGCATACTCCGGCAACACGCGGAAAAATGCAATCATATCCTCAATTTCCCCCAGACGTGCGACGCGCGTACGAAGAATTGCCGCAAGATACGGCCATTTCTTCTTCACTTCATCCGTCAGCTCTCCCGCAAAAGGCAGCGCAAGGGCGGCAAATTTCTCGTCGCTCATCGCCTTGCAATATTCGCCGTTGAACCAATCGAGCTTCGCATAGTCGAATACAGCGGGAGACTTGCTCAATCCTTCGAGCGAAAACACCTTGGCCATCTCCGCCATCGAGAAGACCTCTTGCTCTGACTTTGGACTCCAGCCGAGAAGCGCGACGTAATTCGTAATCGCTTCAGGCAGATAACCTGCCGCGACGAGCTCGGCAAAGCTGGTAGCGCCGTGGCGCTTCGACAGTTTCGAGACGGAGCCGTCTTCGTTCTTGCCCATGACCGGCGCAAGATGGACGAATACAGGCGGCTCCCACCCAAACGCTTGATAGAGCAGGACATGTTTCGGCGTCGAAGTGATGAACTCCGTGCCCCGGATAACATGAGACACGCCCATCAGATGATCGTCGATGACGTTCGCAAAATTATACGTCGGCATTCCGTCGTGCTTCAAAAGAACCTGATCTTCAAGTTCGCTGTTCTCAATGGAAATATTCCCGTGCACGACGTCGAAAAAAGTCGTCGAACCCGTCAGTGGCATTTTTTGGCGAATGACATAGGAATCGCCGGCTTTCAGGCGGCGCTCGATCTCCTCCGGTGAAAGGTCGCGGCAATGACGGTTATACCCGCCGAAGCTTTTTTCCCCTTCCTTCGGCGTTTCTTCTTCATGGGAACAAAAACAACGATATGCGAATCCCTTTTCGACAAGTTCTTCCGCATATTTCTTATAGATTTCCATTCGTTCGCTTTGGACGTAAGGACCGCAGTCGCCGCCGACGCCCGGTCCTTCGTCGGGAACGATATGCGCCGCCGCAAGCGTGTCCTGGATGAACTGCACCGCGTCGGCAACGTAACGCGCACGGTCGGTATCTTCAATCCGAAGCAAGAAATCGCCGTTCTGCGACTTCGCAAAAAGATACGCATAGAGCGCCGTACGAAGATTTCCGATATGCATATATCCCGTCGGGCTCGGAGCAAAGCGTGTACGTACTTTCGTCAAAATAAAAACCTCCAAACAAAGCCTGAGAAATCAGCCGTCCATCATTTCCGTATCGTTGATGACGCGTCCGAGACGCAATCCGAACAGGAAATTCCAGAACCATTTATATGCGACGGTCAAATTCGTATACGTTCCCGCAAGACGCATCAAATGGACGACCATCCATGCAATCCACGCGAAAAATCCCCGCATCTTCATGCTGCCCATCGCAACGACAGCATGCCCGCGGCAAATCGTCGCCATGGCGCCGACGTCCTTATAGGTAAACTCTGCAAGTTTAGCGTTTGGATCCCGCAGTAATTTCTTTATATTCTCAAAACAGACATCTGCTTGCTGCGTCGCAACAGGAGCGACCGTTGCGAGCGGTCGGCCGTCCTGGACAAAATTCGCACAATCGCCGATTGCAAAAATCTCTGGATACCCTTTGACCTGTAATGTCTTTTCGACGACGACACGCCCCGCTCTGTCAGTTTCCGCACCGAGATTTTTGACAAAAGGAACCGCTTTGACGCCAGCCGCCCAAATGACGGTCTTCGTCGGAATGGAACTTCCGTCTTTAAGTTTCAGTTCTTCACCGTCATAATCCATGACCTGCGTGGCAGTGCGCACGTCCACTTTACGAATATCCCGCAATACGCGAATCGTTTCCTGTTGGAGCGTATCCGGCATCATCGCCAGGACATGATCCATGGCCTCAACGAGAACGACCTTCGCTTCGGAAAAATCGAGATCATGATACTCATGCGCCATGACGCCGTAAATGAGTTCAGACAGAGCCCCGGCGCACTCAACACCCGTAGGCCCGCCGCCGACACAGACAAATGTCAGCATTCGCCGCCGTTCCGCTTCGTCCTTGCATTTCGTAGCGTCTTCAAACATCCGCAAAACATGATTGCGGATTGCGACAGCCTGTTGCAGCGTCTTCAT
>CACZOL010000009.1 GCA_902782705.1 uncultured Selenomonadaceae bacterium | reverse complement strand
TCCAATCATCGCCGATAAAAATGACGTCGAAGTGATATTTTTCCCAAAGTTTCATCTTGTCGCGGAAGCGGGTGATAACGGCTTCGTTCACATCGGCAACAGACGCAAGGATGCTCCTGCGGCCCTCTTCGTTGATAATGGGGCGGCGATGCTTGTAGCCTTCCACTACGTCGTCGCCATGGACGCCGACGATAAGATGCTCGCACTGGCTTTTAGCCGTCTCGATCATATTCAGATGGCCTGTATGGAAAAGATCGTATACGCCGTCCGTATAGCCGATTTTGTATTTTTTCATACGATCACTCCCCATCTTCAGGAAATTGAAGTTTCGATATAGGATGCACTTTTCGCTTGTTTTCGGGCGGCAATGTCATATAGTCGCCGTATTTTACTTTCAGATATCCGTCGTAATCTTTTGCGCCGGAGAGTTTGAGATGCTCAAACTCATATTCAGCAAGGTTTTCATACCATTGGCGATCATATCCGAAAACATTTTTCGGGGTCGGAAAGGTAAGTATTCGTACTTGGTTTGTTTTTGATTTCGCACAGTCGCGGATAAATGCCGAATAGCTTTTGACGATGGTTTTCAATGAAACAGCGCTCATACACTTGTAAAATAAACGTATCAAGAGGTTGCTTTCCGTATGTTGGCTCACCTCGGACCAAAGGAACTTCCTATAGAGAAAGCATTTCAGGAAATGCCAGCGGCGTGCCATATATCCATCCGGCACGTTGTCAAAGGGCATGAGGTCGATGGAGATTTCCTGTCCATAGGGCATGAATTCCTGATGCAGTCGGATAAAGAGCGAGCCTTTGCGCCGGAGTTTTCCATATCCCCAGCGATAGCCGGTGTCGTCTCGCAAGTCCTGTATATAAAATTTGTCATGATCCAGTTCGGTCTTGCAGGCTTCGCGAAATTTTTCGTATTCCTGGCGCAAGAAGCCGATGTCGGCGTCGTCGTCCCATGGGATATATCCTTTATGGCGGATTGCGCCGAGCATGGTTCCTCCGATCATGTTATATCGTATGCCGCATTTTTTGCAGATCCTGTCCACTTCGGCGATGAGCTCAAGCTGTGTTTCATGCAATCGCTGCAGTTCAGACTGCGTCATATGGTATTCGTTTTGCTGCTCCATGCCGCAGTCTTCCTCTCGTATTTATTGCTCCGAGTCGTCAACGATTCGTCGCCCGTTATCCGGGCAGTCGGTAATGAACGCGTCGACGCCCATCGTGATGACTTCCCGCATTTGATCGCGATTGTCCACTGTCCATGTATGCACTTTAAGGCCATGTTCATGACATTGATCGATATATTCCTTCGTCAGTACACGCACCGGCGGATGGACGGCTATGGCGTCAAGGCGTTTTGGATAGTCCGGCACATCTACGAAGCTATCGCTCATCAGAAGACCGATTTGTGCTTCGGGATATTGCTTCTTCAGCTTTTGCAGCGAGTAATGATTGAACGATGAATATATCACTCGTTCCTCCATGTCGTATTTTTGGACAAGCTGTACTGTCTTTTCTTCCAGTTCGTCGTAATAGATGAGGCCGGTTTTGAGCTCGATGTTCAAGGCTAGGTTCGTGGGTTTTATCAGCGCGAGCAATTCTTTGAGCGTCGGTATCTCGACAAATCCGTATTCGGGATGAGGCTTCGAGAAATTGAATCGCTTCAATTCTTGTAAAGTATAATCTTTCAGCCATCCCTTGCCGTCGCTTGTCCTGTCAATCTTTTCGTCGTGGCAGATGACGATTTCGCCGTCTTTCGTCAGCTGCACGTCGAATTCGATACCGTCCGCGCCCATGTCGATCGCTTTTTGAAAAGAGGGGAGGGTGTTTTCCGGCGCGTACTGTACATCCCAACCGTCAGCTCCTCTGTGTCCCCACACTTGCATTCGTCCCATCGATTTTTCGCTCCTCTTCCATGAATTTTTCCATGATTCCTGCCATCGCGATTGATTCTTCCCGCGTCAATTTGAAGTCTTCTTCGCCGTTGGCGTTCAATTTTGACAGGAAGTCGCTGATTTCATAGCGGAGGCCGAAGTCCAGGAACGGTTCTGTGTATTTTTCCACTCGATTTGGATCTTCGTAATGGACCTCAAAATAGCTGGTTTTCCACCATGGCGCGCCTACGACAATATAGCCCTGCGTGCCGGAAATGAGAAGACGCCCTTCCGCTTTGACGCCAAGCCCGACGGTTACCGTGGCGATGCCGTTTGGATAGCGGAAGCTGGTTTTCGTGAAAATGTCCAGCCCATTGTCTCCGTTGATGGTCTCGAATCGCACGCTTTCATATTCCGTGCCGAAGAATTTCATGACCGGCAGCAAAACATAGCTGCCGAGCTCCAAGAAGCTGCCGCCGTATGCCAAGTCCGTCAACTCGCGATTTTGCGGGTTTTCCAGCTTGGTAAAGCAGGCTTCGATATTTCGCACGGCGCCGATGCGTCCGCTGAAGGCAACGCCCAAGAGCTTGTGGAAGCCGGGGCAATAGGCGGTCTTGATGCCTTCGTACAGGATGAGGTCGTGTTCCTTTGCATACTTGTAGACTTCTTCCGCTTCGCTTTTTTTGAGCACCATCGGCTTTTCGCAGATTACGTTCTTTCCATGCTCCAGCGCCGCTTTGATATATTCGTAGTGCGTTTCGTGGGGCGACGCGATATAGACTGCGTCGACGTTGTGATAAAAATCTTCGATGTCCCGGTATGCGTCGAGATCCCACTGCTCGGCGAATTTCAGCGCGCTGACCGGGTGCGGGTTGTAGACGCTCTGGACTTCGACGCCGCTGACGCTGCGCGCTTCGCTCATGAACCGCCCTGCGATGCGTCCGGTGCCGATGACGCCGATGCGCTGGATTTTGCGCTTCTTGGCGCGCAGCATGGTGCTGGAAATGTTTTTCGTTCGTTCGAGATAGACGACTTTGCAATGATCTTTTAGGTAATCGAACTGTCCTTCCCAGTCGGAGCCGATGGTGAAGATGTCGATATGATATTTTTTGATGTCGCTGAATTTTTGCCCGACGCTTTCTTCGATGATGATCTCGTCGGCGAAGCCGGTTCGCTTGACATTTTCGATCCGCGTCATCAGGGAGTCGATGACGTTGAGCTTGCCCCGTGCCTTATCAAAGCTCTCGGTGGTTACGCCTACGATCAGGTAGTCGCCGAGGGCTTTTGCCCGCTTCAGAAGGCGGTAATGTCCTTCGTGGAAAAGGTCGAAGGTTCCGTAAGTAATGACTTTAACCATGATTGCCGCCTTCTTTCATAACGCTTTTTTCCATAATGAAACGATAGATTTTTTCGCCGGACGAGCCGTCCGCATTCGCGGCGACTTCTGAAAATGCGCGGATCTGCCGCTCCCGGTCGTGGGGCGCGCCTTTGATGTTGCCTGCGATGAAATCCGGTAAAGTGTTGAATGCGTTTTCCGCGCATCCGTACCGAAACCACTCGGAAAGCTCGGTGAAGCCGTCGGTGTGGGCGTCAAGCTCGTCCTTGTCGAAGGAGATTTCGACAGGCGAAAAGCGGTCCGATTGTATATCGAAGTGATAGAGCGTCCGATCCGGTCCATAGCGGAAGAAGATTTCTTGTTTGTCGGGCGTATAGCTGAACCCGCCGACGTAACCGGCGTAAAAGTATTCGTTCTTTCCTTTTACGGTAACGGGGAAAGGCGTCGTCCATTCGTCGATGACGCCCGTTTTTTTGCAGATGCGCATGAATTTATTGCCCCAGAGAGGAACCAGCAATAGATGGTCCGCCGTGGCAAGCGCGCTGCCAAAGGGCTTTTCATTGCAAGGGTCGCCGTCGGGTACGTCGTGGCAGCAAAAATCGGCAGGCCAGTCGGTATATTCGCGATATTCTCCGGTGGAAGGGTTCCATCTCGTGATAACGCGTCCACAGTGGGGGAGCATCCAGAACTCGTCGCCGTCGGGAACCATACCCAAACAACCGCCGATATTTGCCGGATTCCCCGCCATATATTCCTTCGTTTCCAATGTGCGGCTGTGCAGCGCGATAACTTTCTGGCTGGTCGGAGAAGCCATGAGCAGCCATTCGCCCCAGATGGCGAGACCGCCAAGCCGCCATTCTTCCCGCACGCCCTGCACTTTTTGTACGATGGCGTCGTTGAGTCCGCGAATATAGTCGATTTTTTCCGTGCGCAGGTTAAATCTGACAATCGCGGGATATTGGTTTGGCATGAGAAAGAGATAGTCGCCGATATGGACGGGACCGCGAAACGCGCAGGCTTTTTCCAGTTGACGCTCCAGCGGGATCCGGCGCTCTATCTTATGGTCGCCAATGATCAGGATGTCTTGCGCGTTGGCCGGACAAACGTAAATTTTTCCGTTCAATTCCAACGTTGCGGCATAATACCCGCCGGAAGAGAATTCTGCCAAGTCGCAGTAATAGCGGTAATGGAAATCATGGTTCGGCGCGTGGTAGAGCTTGTCGCCTTGCGTGATCATCCAGTCGCGGCCTTCCATGGCAAAGCCTTGAATGATGGAACCGCGCCAATCGTCTTTTGAGGGGGCGGTATGAATCAGGTTGTTGAACAGGAAGACGGGTTTCCCCGCCAAGCCGAAAAGCGCCGTGACGCTGGTTGCGCTGTCGCCGATATATGCGTCGGATATGGCGATAGTTGGCTCGATTTCGGGGGTGTCGTCGTAAATGCCGATTTGGCGCGTTATGAAATAAGATTTCAGGCGTTCGTATTCCGGGAAAAGCTCCGGACGCAATCGCTTAAAGGTCGTTTCCAATAACGGGTGTGGGCGCCAGAGGAGGCATGCGGTCTCGTTTTTTTCGAAGCAGTCGAAAACGTACTTCATTTTTTGCAGGAATGCGGGCGTATCGGCGAGCATTCCGTTTAAGCTTGTGTTGTAAAAATAGACTTTGCGCCCGTGAAGTTGTTGCTTCCACGTCGCCGGCGGTTCGGGCGGATTTTGGCAGAGGCGGAGAACTTTATCGAGTTTCGGCGAGCCCAATCCGACAATTTTCTGCATGGGAATGGAGGGGTGGAAAACGTGGCGTAGTTTTTCGGATTGCACGATAATATAGTCTGCATAGCGGTATGCGGATAGCAAATCCTGCGATTCCGCCATGCCGCCGGTAGTTACATAGTAAGGGATATAAACGAGAAGGTCGGTCTGTGTTTTCAGCCGGTCGGAGTAGTAGCGTGAGTCTATCGATGTGATAAAGTTATATCCGTCATAAGGGTTATGGATGAAAATGACGTCCGGATGTATAGCCGCAAGATCGACAGCTTCGTAATTGAGCGTAGGCACGTCGGCGGGGAACAAATCCTTCTCACAGTGCCATTCTTTCGGCGTTCCATCCTCATTGCGGTCGCAGTAAGGGATTGGAATCACGTAGGCGAGACAATGGTCGGCGTCTTCTGCTGCCGCTCGCCAAACGCTTTCGAGACTGTCCCACATGCTCACTTTATAGGGAAGGAAAACGAATTCTTTTTTGAAATGTGTTTCAGCGGTTGTTTTTTCGATTATAGCTTGAAGCAGCGTCGGGGATACGGATATGATCTCGTCCTGTAATTCCGGGGGCAACGTTTTCGACAACAACTGGCTCCATATTTCCAGCAGTCCGTCGTAAATCTCCGCGTATTCCGAAAACCGGTTTCGGGGTAATCCCAGCTCCGATAAATCACGGGCAGATTTCAACGCGCGGCTGAAATCCGGGTACAACTTTAAGCCGTCCGCTTTTTTAGCGCACGGCAACATCTGTTCCGTTTCCCTCAGCTTTTCCAATAATCGCCGCTTGATTGACATGATACAGCCTCCGTACTGTTATGCTTCTTCCTTAAAAGTGTCAATTTCGTCAAAGCTGTCCCTGATTTTAAATGTCAATTTTTTACAATAAGAAAGAAAATTTCCTTAATAATTATTCTACATCGTATATATGAACTTGTCAAAAGAAAGACGCTGTGTTTCCTGAATTTTCGTATGTGTCCAAATGCCTATTTCGCGAGGGAAGCAGCGTTTTTTTGATATGCTTGACGAATCGCCGTTTTCGTTCCATACTTTACCATAGTGGGCGGCGTGCCGATACACAAAGGGATAATTAAATTGTAATCTACATTTTTGAAGCAGTGAGATTTGAAAGTGCATAAAGGAGAGCAATCCGAATGGCAATTCTTGTTTGCGGCGGAGCCGGATATATCGGGTCCCATATCAATAAAGCTCTCCATCAGGAGGGCTATGAGACGGTTGTCTTTGACAGCCTTATCTATGGCCATCGGGAAGC
>CACZOL010000008.1 GCA_902782705.1 uncultured Selenomonadaceae bacterium | reverse complement strand
TAAGAGCGCTTGATGAAAACATTGGTTTTGCAAAAGGAAATGAAAAGAGACGAGGAATGTTGAAAAGAAAAGTCCTGTTGCCGCTGCTGACGGCAATGATCTGGTTTGCAGCTTGCGCGCTGTGTGCGGCGGAGCCGATTGATTTTTCGGATATGGATCTTCGGTTTGTGGACGCGCAGGGGAACACCGGTTATTACGTCGATATGAATTCGGTGTCTATCAAGAGCAATACGGAGGCGACGGCGCGCGTCGAGATCGTGAAGGCGGACATGAATTGCCTGTATCTTTACACCATCGCTTTCGATCGGGGCAAGAAGACGTACCAGATCCTCGATTCCGTGATTGCGCAGTACGACACGAAGGAACAGACCGGAGGCTCAGGCCATCCGTTGAAGGCGCAGGGTTACGCGCCGGGCTCGGCGATGGAAATCGTCGCGGAATATATCTATTCGCCGCAGCTTTGAGAGCTGCGGCTTTTTTGTATTATAGGAAAGGGGGCGGCGAAATGGACGATACACAGCGGACGTTGATTGAAAAGGCGGAGCGGGCACATCGGCTGTCGGAGGAGGAGCTTGCGTCTCTTCTGGCGGATGATGCGGCGGAAGAGGCGATGGCGGCGGCGGCGGACCGCGTGCGCCGCGCCTTTGTGGGGGACGAGGTGCATTTGCGCGGGCTGATCGAGTTTTCCAGCTATTGCCGTCAAAACTGTATGTATTGCGGACTGCGTCGGGACAATGAGAAGGCGCAGCGTTACCGCCTCACGCCGGAAGAGATTGTCGCGCTGGCGGAAAAGGCGAAAGCGGCGGGTTATCCGACGGTGGTGATGCAGTCGGGCGAGGATGTTTGGTTCACGGCGGAGCGACTGGCGGCGATCGTGCGCGAAGTCAAAGCGCTGGGTCTTACGGTCACTTTGTCCGTCGGCGAGCGTACGCGGGAGGAGTACCGCGCTCTGCGGGAGGCGGGGGCGGATCGTTTCCTGCTCCGCATCGAGACGACGGACCAAGCGCTTTACGAGCGGCTCGATCCCGGTATGTCGTATGAGAACCGCGTGCGATGTCTTGCGGATTTGAAGAGCCTTGGCTATGAAGTGGGCACCGGCTGCCTCGTCGGGCTGCCGGGGCAGTCCGTGGCGTCTTTGGCGCGGGACGTCTTGTTTTTCCAATCCATCGACGCGGACATGGTGGGTATCGGTCCTTTGGTGCCGAACGGCGACACGCCGCTCGGGGACGTGCCGGCCGGCGATATGCGCCTCGTGCGCCGCGTGGCGGCGGCAATCCGGTTGCTTTTGCCGGAGGCGAATATTCCCGCGACGACGGCGATGGAGACGCTTTTGCCGGGGGCGCGGGAGCTGATGCTCCGCTCCGGCGCGAACGTGATGATGCCGAACGTCACTGAGGGTGAGGCACGGCAGAAATATGCGCTCTATCCGGGCAAGGCCTGCGTCGCCGATACGCCGGCGCATTGCCGCGCATGCATGGAAGGCCGGATTCAAGCGATGGGACGCACGGTGGGACAGGGCGCAGGCGGACGTCGCCGCGCTTTGTAATCCTTTTATAACGGATTTTACAGGGAGTTTCCATGGCTTTTCTTTATGCTGTGAAAAGCGGAAACTCCGCAGGACAGGCAAAGGAGCGAATGAACGGGCATGCAGGTTTCGGTTCTCGCCAGCGGGAGCAAGGGAAACGCGATTTTCATCGAGATGGACGGCACGCGTCTTCTCGTGGACGCGGGCGTCGGCGTTCGACGCGTCGCGCGGGAGCTGGGGGCACTTTCAGTGCCGCTCGACTCTTTGGACGCGATTTTCATAACGCATGAGCACAGCGATCATGTGAAAGGTCTGGAGACGCTGCTCAAGCAGACGGACGCGCCGGTCTATACGAGGCCGGGGACGATTCGCGAAATGACGGCGGGCGGCGCGCTGCCCGAGGATCGGCTTTTCGCGATTCATGACGCGCTGGAGGTCGGGGCGCTTCGCGTTTCGGCTTTTGATATCCCGCACGACGCCGTCGATCCCGTCGGCTTCGAGATCACGGGCAGCCGGAAATGTACGGTGGCGACGGATCTCGGCTTTGTGACGGACGAGGTGCGGGCGGCGATGGAGGGCGCGGACGTGCTCGTATTCGAGGCGAACCACGACCGCAAGATGCTGCGGCAGGGGCCGTATCCGTGGCCTTTGAAGCAGCGGATTCTCGGATGCCGCGGTCATTTGGCGAACGATGAAGCGGGGCGCGCGATTGCGGGACTTCGGACGCGGCCGCAGAAAATCGTGCTCGCGCATTTGAGCGAGACGAACAATCGCCCTGAGATTGCCGAGGAAACGGTCAGCCATGTGCTGGCGGAAAGCGGCATTTGCTCGTTGTCGCTGGCGGTGGCGCTGCAGGATGAAATGGTGACGGCGTAAAATAACCGTATCATAAGAATGAATCGGTCAGTGTAGCCCTGCCGGGGGAAAAGAACCGGCGGGGGCGCTCCGGTGGGAGGGGAAAGGATATGTTTCTGATGGATATGTGGAGAAAGTATCGCAAGACCGTGGTGGCGATGAGTGTGGCCGGAGCGGTGCTCGCTGCGGGGTGCGGCGGAGCCCTGGCGGACAATACGACTTCGGGAACGATGCCCGCGACTTCGCGGCCGGCGGCGTCCGGTACGCTTTCGGACGCGCGCAATACGCCTGCCGTCCGCGTGGCGAAATCTGTCGGTCCGGCGGTGGTCGGCATTACGAACCGTGCCGTCGCCCGCGATTGGTTCAATCATCAGTTTGAGTACGAGCAGGGCGTCGGCTCCGGCGTCATTTTCCGCTCGGACGGCTATATCGTGACGAATTATCATGTGGTGGCGGGCGCGCGGGAGATCATGGTCTCGCTTTCCGACGGGCGCAGCGTCAAAGGCAAAATGGTGGGCGCGGACGAACTGACCGATATCGCAGTGGTGAAAATCGACGGCGACGGATTCCCGACGGCGGCTTTCGGCAACTCCGACGATATCGTGGTCGGCGAGCCGGCGATTGCCATCGGCAACCCGATGGGCCTTGAATTTCAGGGGAGCGTGACCGTCGGCGTCATCAGCGCGCTGAACCGCACCCTCGATATTTCCGAGCGTCATTTGAAGCTGATCCAGACCGACGCGGCCATCAGCCCGGGCAATTCCGGCGGCGCGTTGGCGAACGCGGACGGGCTCGTCATCGGCATCAACAGTGCGAAAATCGCAGCGAACGGCGTCGAGGGCATGGGTTTTGCGATTCCGATCAATTCGGTGCGCGACATCGTCGATCAGCTCTTGGATCACGGCCGCGTCATTCGTCCGTATCTCGGCGTCGGCGTCTATGTGCAGAACGTCACATTGGACGGTCCTGCGGGCAAGGCAGGCCTGCAGCGCGGCGACGTGATTCTCTCCGTCGGCGGGGAAAAGACGGATACCGTCGGCGAGCTTCGCGCCGCGATTACCGGCCATCAGGTCGGCGACACGGTCGAGATCGTGCTGATGCGCGGCAACGACAAGATCACCGTCAACGCCGTGCTGGAAGCGATTCCGGAGCAATGACGTGAAGAT
>CACZOL010000007.1 GCA_902782705.1 uncultured Selenomonadaceae bacterium | reverse complement strand
TTTTATCGTGCTGATTGCGTCCGGCGCGTTCCTGAAGCTCGAGGCGATTTGGATTCTCGCCGATATCGTGAACGGCCTGATGGCGATTCCGAACTTGATCGCGCTGATCATGCTTTCGTCGGTCATCGTTTCCGAGACGAAGCTTTATATGGAGCACAGGAAGACACACGGCGACGACTGAGGGAAAATAACAGGACACAAGAAGAGCGGCTTTCGCATCATCGCGGAAGCCGCTCTTCTTCACTATAACGCTTTCCTTAATCCGTCGAATCCTTCGCGCCGGTAAACATTCTTGTAATATTGAAGCTCTTTTTGGATAATGGCGTCGATGGCTTTCATGCCGAGCAGTTCTACCGGCGCGTGGTCGTCGGTCAAGATTTTTCCGCCCCGGGGCGGGGACTGCCAGACGTCTCCAATATGCTGCATGAGCGCGGAGAGGTCTTTGTCCGGCAGTTTTTTTGCAGCTTGGGGCAATCTTTCCAACGTGGTCTCGTCTGCCGCGGCGAAGAGCGCGAGGTTTGTATCGCCCGTCACTTCGACGATGCGGAGGGCGGGGAATACGGCGGCGATGGTGTCGATCAGCCGCTCGTTGATGTTGCCCGCGCCGCTGGCTTTCATATTGAGGTTCACGCTCATGACGCCGCCGGGGGCGAGGTGATTCTTCACGAGCTGAAAAAACTCCACCGAACTCATTTGAAACGGGATCGTGATGTCGCGAAACGCGTCCACCATGATTACATCGTAGCGTTTTTCGTCCATTTGCAGATATGCACGTCCGTCATAGGCGACGACGGGGATTTCTTCGGGCAGCTCGAAATATTTGCGGGAAAGCGTGATGATTTTCTCGTCGATCTCCACGCCCGTGATCCGCGACGATGGGAAATAACGGCGGCATTCCTCGGCGAACGTGCCCGTGCCCATGCCGAGCACTAGGACGTCGCCGCCGCCCGTGACGGCGGGAGCCGCCAACGCGTAATCGAAATACATGCCCGACAGGGAGCCGTCTTTGACGCGTTTCGACTGGACGCCGAACATCACGTTTGTCGAGAAAATCGTGGTGTTTTCGTCATCCTTGACCTGCAGATAGTTGTAGATCGATTCCCCTTCGTAGGCGAGCGCCGTTTCCCAAAAGGCGAAGCGGCTTTCCCTGCCGAGAAGGGCGCAGACGAGAAAAGCGAGAACCGCCAGCGTGCAAAACCGCCGATGCGTTCCTTCGTACCAAAAGTAAATGAGGCCGAGCGCAAGCAAGATGCCCGCGAAGACGAGAAATGTCGCTGCCGTGCCTGCCGCGGGAATCGTCACGAAGGTCGGCAGAAACGTGCCGATGATGCTTCCCGTAGTGCCCGCCGCGCCGATGCGCCCGACGACGCGTCCGCTCTCGTCGAGGCTTTCCGTCGTGTACTTGACGAGGCAAGGCGTGACTGTGCCGAGCAGGAACAACGGGAAGACGAAAATCGCGATGCAGGAGACAAATGCCGCCGTGACGAGAAGGTTCGTCTCGATCGCGACGATCAGGAGGCCGGAAATCAGCGCGACGACGTATTTTCCCAGTACGGGAATCGCGGCAATCCAAAGGGCGGCAACAATCAGACGGCGATAGAGCCGCGCCGGATCCGGATCGCGGTCGGCGAGGCGGCCGCCCCAGACGTTGCCGAGGGCGAGGGCAATCATGATCGTGCCGATGATGATGGTCCAGACAATCTGGGAAGCGCTGAAATACGGAGCTAAAAGACGGCTCGCGCCAATCTCGACGGCCATGACGGACATACCGGAGAAGAAAGCCGTCGCGTAAAGGTACGATTTATTTTTCAATATAGGACTCCGCCCGTTCGAGGCGGACAAAAAACTCATTTTTTATCACGTCCTTATCTTGTCGCCGTTCTATTTATGGAGTATTCGCCGTTGCGGCAATATTTCCTGCCAAAAGACGCGCGGCGGCAGGACGCTTTTCTTTGTGCTTTTTTTGCCCGCGCCTCTTGCCATGACGCGCCGCAAATGGTACACTAAAAGACAATGTAAAAGGCAACTTCTGTGGATAAAATAATGTGTATATTGTGGATAAGTTTGTGGGTAGTTGCTGAAAACGAGTCTTAAGCGGTGGACAATTTTTACGAAACAATGCTTGTGGAAATTCGGACAAGCTTTTGGAGGGAACATTCTTTTTATGGAGAAACTGGTCATAAACGGCGGGCGCAGCCTTTCGGGCCGCGTGAAAATCAGCGGCGCGAAAAATGCGGTGCTGCCGATTATTGCCGCGACGCTTCTGGGACAGGACGGGCCGAGCCGACTCGACGAAGTACCGATGCTTGACGATGTATATACGATTGCGGAAGTTTTGCGGGAGCTGGGCGTCGATGCGGCGTATGACGCGGACGAGCATCAGTTCAACGTGGACAGCAGTAAGATCGTGTCATGGGAAGCCCCATACGATCTGGTGCGAAAAATGCGCGCTTCGTTTTTGATTATGGGACCGCTCTTGGCGCGCTGCGGGCGCGCGAAGATTTCGCTCCCGGGCGGCTGCGCGATCGGCACGCGCCCCATCGATCTTCATTTGAAAGGCTTTGAGGCGCTGGGCGCTGAGATCGAGATCGGTCATGGATTCATTGACGCAAACGCGCCGGGCGGACTCAAGGGCGCGCGTATTTATCTCGACTTTCCGAGCGTCGGTGCGACGGAGAATATCCTGATGGCGGCGTCGATGGCGGAAGGGCAGACGGTGCTTGAAAATCCGGCCCAGGAGCCGGAGATCATCGACCTTGCGAATTTCCTGAACGTGATGGGCGCGAAGATTCGCGGCGCGGGGACGAACGTCATAAAGATCGAGGGCGTGCCGAAACTCAAGGGTGCGACGTACACGGTCATTCCCGATCGTATCGAGGCGGGAACCTATATGGTCGCCGCAGCCATGACGAAAGGCGACGTCTATATCGAGAACGCGATCAGCGAACATCTGAAGCCGGTAATCGCGAAGCTGAAGGAAGCAGGCGTTTCCATCGAGGAAGACGTTGACGGTGTGCGCGTTTATTGCACAGCGCCGACAAAAGCGGTGGACATCAAGACGATGCCGTATCCGGGTTTCCCCACCGATATGCAGGCGCAGTTCATGGCGATGCTTGCGGTTTCGGAAGGGACGGGCATGGTGACGGAGACGGTTTTCGAGAATCGTTTCATGCATGTGGACGAGCTGAAACGCATGGGCGCGAATATCAAGATCGACGGTCGTACGTCCGTTGTCGAAGGCGTTCCGCGTCTGACCGGCTGTCAGGTCAAGGCGACAGATTTGCGCGCGGGCGCGGCTATGGTGCTCGCGGGACTCGTCGCGGAAGGCGAGACGCAGATCGGCTATATTCATCATATCGACCGCGGATACGATCATCTGGTGCAAAAGCTCGTTGCTCTTGGCGCGGATATTCGCCGCGTGGACAACTAGGGGGCAGCGATGGATCAAGATAAACGGAACCTCATCATATTGACGCTGCTCGGGGCGGCGCTTTTCCTCTTGGCGAACGGGCACATCCCGGTGACCGATCCCGTGGAGTCGAACTACACACAGACCGCGAAAGAAATGCTGTTTTCGGGCGACTATATGTCGCCGCGCATTTTTGGCAATTATTGGTACGACAAGCCCGCGTTCTTCTATTGGGAATTGATTGCGGCGTTCAAGGTTTTTGGCGTGACGGATTTCGCCGCGCGTTTTTTTTCGTCGGTTTTCGGCGTCATCGGCCTCTGGCTCACCTATTTTTTTGCGCGGCGCCTGTATGACGCGCGGACGGCGCTGCTCTCGGGCATCATTCTCGCGACTTCGCTGGGCTATTGGGTGGTTTCCAAAGCGGTCATCACGGACGCGACGCTGTTCGTATTTTTCGACGCGGTGCTCGTCTTTTTTTACATCGCCTATACAGGAAAGAACAAGAACCTGTATTATCTCTGCTATTTCTTTGCAGGGCTGGCGGTGCTTACGAAAGGCCCCATCGGCATTTTGCTTCCTGGGCTTGTCGTGACGCTGTTCATTTGCGCGCAGCGCGATTTCGCGGAAATACCGCGCATGAAGCCGCTGGGCTTCGTCATCTTTTTTGCAGTGGTCGCGGCATGGTATGTGCCGATGTATTTTGCGCACGGCTCGGAATTTGTCGACACGTTCCTCGGCGTTCACAACGTGCTTAGGGCGACGGTCTCGGAGCACCCGATGTGGGACGTCTGGTGGTACTATTCCGTATTGTTCTTCATTATTTTCTTCCCGTGGGCCTTTGTGACGCTGCCTCCGGCGGTGTGCCGGCTCGTCCGAGAGCGTCGATGGCCGCGATTCGATCAGAAGGAAACGTTCCTGATGATCTGGGCGCTCACGATCAACGTGTTTTATCAGATGATGGCGACCAAGTACACGACGTACACGCTTCCGGCACTCTTGCCGATCGCGATTATGTCGGCGCGCTTCCTGCGGGACAAGGAAAAGGTCGTACGGCGTACACTGATATTCGCGGTGGCGCTCTTGGTCTTGGTGACGTTCTTGGGCCTGATACCGGTCATCAATCATAAAGGCTCGTCGGGCAAAGACGTCGCGGCGTTCTTGACGGAGAACGTCCGGCCGGGCGATCTCGTGCTGAGCTGCGACGATTACAAAGTATCGCGGGTTTATTACAGCGGGCTCGACATTTATCAAGTGTCGGACAAGAAGGAAATCGAGGCGGCGCGTCCGGACGGGAAGACGTGGAACAGCAAGAACGTCTGGCCGTACTGGGCAAGGGAAGATATTCCGCGTGACCGCACCGTCTATCTGATTGTCGGCCGAAAATGGAATTGGTATTTCGACAATAAAATTAAGACGGAGGAATGGACGGAGGTTGCGACGTTCGCGAAGTGCCGCGTGTTCCGTCGGGACGGAAAATAAGGTTCAAAAAAAGAGGGCGGCGCCCTCTTTTTTTTCGTCGCCATAGCGAGAGATTTTATGCTATAATTTAGATATCGTATAGACATGCAAGGGATTGTCATGCGTCTTGTTTTCATGGACGGATATGGGAGAGATACGGTATGAAACCAAAGAAAAACGCGTTGCCTCCGATGCTGGAGCGGATTCGCTTTTATTTCGACGTGCTCGAGGAGTCCAGTGAAGCGTATTATTTCGTTACCGATTATACGGCCCGCGTGACGCTGATTTCAAAGAAATGGGCGAGAGATTTCGGGTTGGAAGGTTCCTCGAGCGAGGATATCCAGACGACGTGGCTGTCGATGATTCACGAGGAAGACCGTCCGCGTATGGACGCTATGGTGGACGCAGTGTTTACACGCGGCGTCAGCGATTCGATCGATATAGCCTACCGTGCGAAAAACCGGGACGGCGAATATGTCTGGCTGAAAAGCCGGGGGCGTCTGCTTCGGGACGCGTCGGGCAAACCGTATTTCTTGGGCGGCATCGTGAGCCGCATGGATCACCTGAGTCAAGCGGACGGTATTACCGGTCTTCTGAACAAAACGCATTTCGAGCAGGCGATCAAGAAAGTGCTGAACGATTACGCGCATACGGGGATCGGCGGACGTATCATGCTGCTTGGGCTCGACAATTTCCGCACGATCAACGAGTCGTACAATCGTTCCTTTGGCGACGCGGTGCTTCGCATGACGGCGCGTCAGCTGACAAACCTTTTGCCCACGGGGGCCATGCTGTTCAAGCTCGACAGCGACGAATTCGGGATTATCCTGCCGGGAGCGCGGACGGCGCAGGTGACGCAGGTCTTCGGCGCGATCCAGGCGTGCATGGCGCGCCAGCAGTCCATCGACGGGAAGATGTATTTCTGCACGATGTCCGCGGGCACGGTCGCGTATCCCGAAGACGGCAAGGAATATTATAAGTTGTTCAAGCATGCGGAAGCGGCGCTCACGCTCGCCAAGCGCGGCGGGAAAAACCAGAACATGATTCTGACGCATGAGCAGTACAGTCGATATATCCGCTCTACCGCCATACGCGACAAATTGAAAATTAGCGTCGAGAGAGGCTGCGAAGGATTTCAGCTCTTCTACCAGCCGCAGATCGAGGCGCGTAGCAAGCGGCTCATCGGAGCGGAAGCGCTGCTACGCTGGAAACAGCCCGAGGGACGCATGGTTTCTCCGATGGAATTCATTCCCATTCTGGAAGAGACGAGGATGATCCTGCCGGTAGGCAAATGGATTGTCGAGGAAGCGCTTCGCACCTGCAAGAAATGGCGCGCCATCGTGCCGGATTTCAAGATGAGCATCAATATTTCCTCGGTGCAGATCAAGGATATGACATTCTTTCCGTTTGTACGGGAGGCAATCAAGCGGATCGGCGTGCCGCCGAAAGCCATCACGCTGGAGCTGACGGAGAGCACCATCGTTTCCGATTGGACGTTTATCAATCAGCAGTTCAACGAATTCCGCGATCAGGGCGTGCAGATCGCGATGGACGATTTCGGCACCGGCTATTCGTCGCTGGCATATCTGAAAAATCTTTCCTGCGACATCGTGAAGGTGGACCGCGCGTTTGTCAAGAATATCCTCGACAACGATTTCGACACGCGGCTCGTCGAATATACGGTGACGCTGTGTCGGAGCATCGGGATTCGCACCTGTATCGAGGGCGTCGAAGAGAACGAAGTCTATGAGATTGTGACGAACCGCTGCGGCGCGGACTATATCCAGGGCTATTTGTTCGGACGGCCCGTTTCGCAGAACGATTTTCATGAAACGTATTTGAAGGAGGGCGCGCATGACGCGGGCTAAAAAAATAGACGGGCTTTCGGTGCTCGGCGCGAAGGTGGAAGGCCCTTCCGACTATGCGCCGGAGATTTTGGAGACTTTCGAGAACCGTCATCAGGAAAACGATTACTGGGTGAAGTTTAATTGCCCGGAATTTACGAGCCTTTGCCCAATCACGGGGCAGCCGGATTTTGCGACGCTGTACATTTCCTATGTGCCGGACGTCCGCATGGTCGAGTCGAAGTCGCTGAAGCTCTATCTGTTCAGCTTCCGCAATCACGGCGATTTCCATGAGAACGTGGTCAACACGGTCATGAAGGATTTGATCGAGCTGATGGACCCGCGCTATATCGAGGTCTGGGGGAAATTCCTGCCGCGCGGCGGTATTTCCATCGATCCGTATGCGAACTACGGCAGACCGGGAACGAAATACGAGCGGCTCGCGGAAGAACGGTTCCGTTTGCACGACATGGCCGGCATGGATCGGGTAGACAATCGGTGAGGAGTGGCGACAATGAATAATATCCTGCGGAACGTTTTGATGCGGCGCAGCACGATGCAGTTCGACCCGCGGCCCATTCAGGACGAAGCGTTGATGGAGATACTCGAGGAAGGGAAGATCCTTTCCAACGCGGCGAACAATCAGGAATGGCATTTTACGGTATTGCAGAATCGCGGGCTTCTTCGCCGGTTTCACGAGCTGTACGAGAAAATCGTCGAGGCGAAGGGCGGCGACGCCGCGCGCGCGTCGGCGCAGGCTATTTCAGATATTCCCGTGCTGCTTATCATCTCGGGACGCAAAGAGGAGAATTTCGTCGAAGACGCGGCGCACATGGTCTTTGGCAGCATGATGCTCGTCGCGGAAAAATCAGGGCTCGGCGCATGCTGGCTTTCGACTGCGGCCTCTACGTTCGTATCGGAAGAAGGGGAGAAGCTGCTTTCGCAGCTCAGTATCCCCACAGGCTTTACGCCGCTTTGCCTCGGCGCTTTCGGCTATAAGCGCGTACCGGCGACGACGCCCCGCGTGCTGTCGTCGGAGGACAACATCGTCAATATCATCAAATAGAGAAATCGCGGACGGCGTCCGCTGGCATGCGGCAGGTCGGTTTGCCTGCCGTATCTTTTTATTTTAAGAGCGAAAGGGGGCGTGTGATATGAAAAAAGCGGAGGTTTTTGTAAATATTCCCGTGAAGCGCGTCGCGCAGGCGTATTCGTATCGCGTGCCCGAGAATCTTGCGGGCGTCGGCGCGGGCTGGCGCGTGGTCGTGCCGTTCGGCGGCCGCCGCGTCGAAGGCTTTGTCGTGGAAACGTCGGAGGCGGAAGAAGACGACCGTCTGAAAGACGTCGCAGGGACCGTGGACGACGAGGCATGGTTTACGCCGCGCATGGTGGAGGCGTCGCGCCGCCTTGCAGCGTTTTATCTTTGCCCGCCTGCAGAAATCATGCGGCTGTTCATGCCCGGGAAAAGCGGCATCCATATCGAGACGCGCTATGAGACGTGCGATGTGCCGGAAGACGCGCCGCTCTGGGGCGTGGAGACGTACCGGCGCGTTTATGAAGCAATCGCGTCGGAGGGCGCGCTGCGCCTTTCGGAGCTCCGGCGGCTGACGCCCGCGCATTCGGATACGCTGCCGGATCTTTTGGACACGATGATTCGCCATCGTTGGCTGAAAAAGACTTACGCGGCAAAAAAACGGTCAGCGGAACGCTTTATCGAGACGCTGCGATTGACGGCCGGGGTGACAGAAGAGACGCGCGCGGCCTTTCGGCGGCGTCCGGCGCAGCTTCGGCTGATGGAAACCTTGGAATCACTTGGCGGAAGCGCCGACGTGCCGTTGCTGCAGGAGAAAGGCTTTTCGCGCGCGGTCATGCGCGCGCTGGCGGAAAGCGGAGCGGCGGAGTTGTTACGCAGGCGCGTTCTTCGCGACAGCTATCGGGGGACGGAAAGCGACGACGGAAACGCGCCGCCGCTTTCGAGCGCGCAGCAGACGGCGCTTGATGCGATCCTTCCGGCGGTCGGCACGGGAGAGGCACGGACATTTTTGCTGCACGGCGTGACGGGCAGCGGTAAGACGCGCGTCTATCTTGAGGCGGCGGCGCGCGCGCGGCGTATGGGAAAGCAGGCGATCGTGCTGGTGCCGGAGATCGCGTTGACGGGGCAGCTGGTACGGACGTTTCGCGCCTCGTTCCCGGACGATATGATCGTGATTCACAGCCGTCTCAGCGTCGCCGAGCGCAACGACGCGTTCTTCCGTATCCGTCGGGGGGACGCGGGCGTCGTCATCGGTGCGCGGTCGGCGCTGTTCACGCCGGTGACCGATGCGGGCGTCATCATCATGGACGAAGAACAGGACATGTCCTACAAGCAGGACGACGCGCCCCGTTATCATGCGCGGGTCGTTGCGGAGACGCTTGCGGAGCTGCACGGCGCGGCGTTGATTCTCGGCAGCGCTACGCCGTCCATGGAGACTTATTTTCGCGCGTTGACGGGGGAGATTACTTACCTTTCCATGCCGGAGCGCATCGGCGGGCGTCCGCTTCCGTCGTCAGCGACGGTCGATATGCGCGCGGAGCTCAAGTCGGGCAATCGCAAAGTGCTTTCCCGCGCCGTGCAGGCGATGCTGCGCGAGACGAAAGCGCGCGGGGAACAGGCAATCCTGCTTCTCAATCGTCGGGGATATTCGACATTCGTTATGTGCCGCGACTGCGGGCAGGTCGTCGTCTGCCCCGAATGCGGCATGCCGATGGCATATCACAAAAACGGGCGGATGCTCTGCCACCATTGCGACGTCCACGAAACGCCGCCGGACGTCTGCCCGAAATGCGGAAGTTCCTATATCCGCTATTTTGGCACCGGCACGGAAAAGCTGGAGGCAGAGCTTGCCGCGCTTTTGCCCGAAGCGCGCGTCGTGCGCATGGACCGCGACACGACGCAGAAGAAATTTGCCCATACGGAAATATTGCGCGCGTTTCGTGCGGGCGACTATGATATTTTGCTCGGCACGCAAATGGTCGCCAAAGGCCATGACATACCGAACGTCACGGCGGTCGTCGTCATCAGTGCGGACGCTTCCTTGAATATGCCGGACTTTCGCGCGGCGGAAAGATGTTTCATGTTGATTACGCAGGCGTCCGGGCGCGCGGGACGGGGCGACTCGCCGGGGCGTGTGCTCGTGCAGTGCTATTCGCCCGAACATTACGCGGTGCGCGCGGCCATCGCGCAGGATTACGAAATGTTCTACGAAAAGGAACTGGAAATGCGGCGGATGCTCTTTTTCCCGCCGTTTTGCCGCCTGATCAAGCTCACGTTTCACGACGAAGACGAGGCAAAGGCGCGCGCGGAGGCGGAATCGTTCCGCAGTCGTTTCGGCGCGGCGTTTGGCGGAAACGACCGCCATCGTCTCATCGGCCCGGCGCCGGCTGTCATTGAAAAATATCGCGGTATTTTCCGTTTCGACGTGTTGATCAAGACTGCCGCCATCGCAGAAGCACAGGAGTTCTTGCGGAAGGATGGCCTGCATCTTCGGCAGGACGTATGGATCGACGTCGACCCGATTTCCGCTTGATGAACAAAAAAAGAGCCCCCGTTTCCGACCGTTGCCGGACGCGGGGGCTCCGTGTTTACCGCAGTTTTATTCGTTTTTCGCCCAAACCTCGGCCATGAACTCGGCGTAAATCGCGTCGAGATGCTGCACGAGCACGCTGAGCATCAACTGTATCATCTTGCTGTCGAAAGTCTCGTCGACAAACGGCAGGCAGACGTCGAGATAGACGACGCCGTCTTCGCGCAGATAGTACTTGAAAATCTTGAACTGCGTGTTCAGATGGTTCAAGTACGCTTGAATCTTGTCGCGCTTGTCCTTTGCGACGCCGGTCACGACCTGCGTGCGGATGATCGTGAAAACGCTGGTATCAATAAAAATCGCCATCGGGAGAATCTGCCCCGTCGTCTCGATACGCGACCGGAACACGACGGTGTTGTAAGCGTCTTCCAGCGATTCCGTGCTGAATACGTTGATATTGTTCTCCATCAAGAATTCTTGGAACTTCACGGCCTTCGCGTTTGCTTCGGCGCCCTGTTTTTCTTTTTTCGCCATGGTTTCTCCTCCTGCTTGGAAATTCTTCTTGTCACCATTTACACATTATACCACAAGAGTATATGTGGCGCTAGGCTCGCGCTCCGCGCTTGCTAAGCGCACACATTATATCATTTTTTCGGCGTTTGTGCGTGAAAACTTTTGCGAGATTGAGCTTTGTTGCCATTCATGATAAAATTACATTATAGTGCGTCGGAGGAGGGCTGGATATGGATGTTGCGAGGCAAAGAAAAAACGCCGTCACGGCGTATCTCGTGTATGTCGTTCTTTTCTATGCGATCCTGATCGGCCAGATCGAGCCGTTTTTTTCGTATTCGAGTACATTCGGCCTCATCGGGAACCTGCTGGCGTTTCCGATGTATTGGACGAGCTTGAAGATCCATCAGGGCGATTGCCGATGGACGTGGATATGGTTCACGGCGACGGGCGTGCTGTATTTCATCGGCGATCTGCTTTGGGCATATCATGCCGACGTGCTCGGTGTCGAGCCGGAATCGCCCTCGATATGCGACATTTTTTATCTGCTCAATTCCTATGCTTGTTGCTGCGCGTTCATCTGCTATATCCGCCAGATCAAGAAACTGGACGCGGGCAGCGCTTTTTTTGACATCCTCATCACCGTTATCGCGCTCGGCGGCCTTTTGTTCCGCTTCATCATTCAGCCGCTGATTCAGGACTCATCCATCGGCCTGTTCCAGATGTTTCTGCATGCGAACATGAGCGTTATTGACCTCGCGTTATTTATGGGGATTTTAATGGTCATTTTCGGTACGGCGCGCAGCCGGTTTTTCTCGAAACGGACGCTTTTGCTGGGACTGAGCTTCTTTGCCTGCTGTTTTGTGGAGCAATTTTCGCTGGCCATCGAGGTTTACGATCTTCCGGTCGGTTCGTTTTTCGATCCGTTCTGGGCGGCGCCCTTTTGGTTGTTTGCTTTGACCGGTATGTATCCCGATGAGGACGAAGTGGGCGAGGAAGAGAAAACCGCGTTTCACCGGAAATGGGGAAAGATCGTCGAAAACGCGTGCGTCGTGCTTCCTTATATCATGACGGCGTTGGTTATCTGGCTCGTCGGCATTCGCGAAGCAAGCGAGAACGGAGCCTTTTGCCTCGTGATGGTCCTGATGGCCGGACGGATCGCGTGGTCGCTGTTTCTGCATGCGCGTCGGACGCCGGCTGCGTCCTGACAGTCGTATTTTCGCGGCGGGAAATGGCCGCGCGCGTCTTGACGCGGCGCGCAAAGTATGATACTATAATGTCTGTTCTGAAGCGGCGCAGCCTGCCGCCAAGAGCCGACATTCGGAGTGGTACTCAAGTGGCTGAAGAGGACGGTTTGCTAAATCGTTAGTGGGGCAACCCAGCGGAGGTTCAAATCCTCTCCACTCCGCCATTATGACAAGGTTTCAGGGCATCGAGTAAAATCGATGCCCTGTT
>CACZOL010000006.1 GCA_902782705.1 uncultured Selenomonadaceae bacterium | reverse complement strand
TTAAGCGCTCTCACAATAAATCCCCCGGACGGATACAACGTCCGGGGGATCACTCTCCAATATTCAGCCCGCGTTCATATCGACGCCGTTTCCGAGCGGCGTGCGCCCCTGATTGTACGCCTGCTTCGCCGACTGCATCGCGGCGGACACGCTCGACTCGCCTTCATGCATGACCTTTTCGTTCAGGTTTTGGAACGTACCCTTGCCGATCTTGACCTCGTTGCCGAAATTCGACACGTCCGTAATCGCGCGACCACGACCGGACAACATCGACGTCTTCTGCTCGCCCGTCGAATGGACCTTCTGATTTTCCCGCTGGAAAGCGCTGCGCCCGAACTTCGTCTCGTTGCCGAAATTCGACACGTCCGTGACGGCCTTGCCGCGCTGCGTCAGCATCGACGTCTTGCTCTCGCCCGTCGAAAGCACCTGCTTATTTTCCCGCTGGAACTCGCTATGACCAAACTTCGTCTCATTGCCGAAGTTCGAGACGTCCGTGACGGCTTTGCCGCGCTGTGTCAGCATCGACGTCTTTTTCTCGCCCGTCGAAAGGACCTGTTTATTTTCCCGCTGAAACTCGCTCGTGCCAAGCTTCGTCTCATTGCCGAAATTCGACACCTCATAGTGAGACTTCGACCGCTCCATGTACATGGCGGCCTTTTCCTCGCCGATGCGGCTGACCATTTGATTGACCTGCAAAAAGCCGCTGCCTCCGGATACTCCTCCTACTGTCATTTTAGTTCCCCCGCTTTCATCCTTGTACGACATTTTTAGATAAAATGCCTATCCTATATCCTTATCCGTATTATATCGAGAAAGCGTTTTTATGGCAAGCCCCAAATGAAACTTTTTTCCTCGTTTTCTTGAATCATACACAATTTGCCCTAAAATTTTGCTTGACAAATGTCCTCTCAGACGATTATAATCAACCCGTGAAAATGAAATACGATTCGCGCGGCTGACGGATAGGGACCCGCTTCCCTGTGGAATCAACCACGTGTCGCGTGAATTGATGCGGAAGCAAGAGCATGAAAGAACTGGTGCAGTGCTTCCACAATCAGCCGACCGTCTGGGCAAGAGGATTTGTCCAGGCGTTTTTTGCGTCTCGGGGAAAGCCTCTCATGGGAACGTACAGGAGGTTTGCTATGAGAAATCGTTGGTTGATCGCACTTTCCGCCGTCGGGATCCACATCTCCATAGGCAGCGTCTACGCGTGGAGCGTACTGACGCGCCCGATCATGGAGGCCGTGGGCGCGCCCCTCAGGGACGTCACTTGGGCGTTTTCCATCGCCATCCTTTTCCTCGGAACGTCCGCCGGATTCCTTGGCAATTTCGTCGAGCGCAGCGGCCCGAAAAAAAGCGGCCTGATTTCCATGCTCTTCTTCGGCGTCGGTATGCTCGGCACCGCCTTTGCCATCTCACGCCAAAGCCTTGCGCTGCTCTACCTGTTTTACGGCGTCATCGGCGGTATCGGTCTCGGCGTCGGCTATATCACGCCCGTCTCCACGCTGGTCAAATATTTCCCCAAGAATCGCGGCTTTGCCACCGGCATGGCCATCATGGGCTTCGGCTTCGCCGCGCTGATCGCGGGCCCCGTCATGCAATATCTGGCGACGACCTACGGACTGATCTCCGCGTTCGTCATCCCGGGCGTCGTCTACATGGTCGTCATGGGCGCCTCCGCCCTCTATCTGAAGCCTCCGGCAAAGCCCGCGCCCACACCCTCGGAAAAACGCGCGGGGGCGGCGCCTTCCCTCGACGGGCTCTCCACGGAAGAAGCGGTGCGCACTTGGCAGTTCGCCGCCCTCTGGTGGGTGTTCTTCATCAATATCACCTGCGGCATCAGCCTGTTGGCCGTGGCCTCGCCCATGGCGCAGGAGACCTGCGGCATGACGCCCGCGGAAGCTGCGAATCTCGTCGGAGTCATCGGCCTCATCAACGGCCTCGGGCGCATCGCCTGGTCCACCGTCTCCGACTATATCGGCCGCGGGGCAACGTATGCGCTGTTCTTCCTGATCGAAATCGTCGCGTTCGTTGCGCTGGCCGACGCGAAAACGCCGGGACTTTTCCAGTTCCTGACGCTCCTGATCATCAGCTGCTACGGCGGCGGCTTTTCCTGCATGCCCGCTTACCTCAGCGACCTTTTCGGCGTCCGCTGCCTGAGCGCGATCCACGGCCGTGTCCTGACCGCATGGGGTCTCGCCGGCATCGCCGGTCCCACCCTCGTGGCGCTGTTCCACGATCAGGGCTACGGTTACGCCGTCACGCTTTACCTCTTCGCGGGCTGCTTCCTCGTAAACCTCGCGATCGCACTTGCCCTCTGGCGCAACCGCCGCACGGCGCTGCAGCCCTCACCGGAACTCTAAAAAATTCACAGGACAAACGGACATAAAAAGAACCGCCAATCCATTGATTTTCAAGGATTGGCGGTTCTTTTGCCTTATCCATGCTTTCCATTTGAAAACGGCCCGCTTCAGGCTTGCGGCATGCGCCACTGGAAGATGTTCATGACGAAAAAACGGTCCAGCGCGTCCAGAAGCTCCGACTTCCGCATAGGTTTCAGCAGATATCCGTCCGGCTTTTGCTTGACGACGCGCATGACGCTCTCACGATCGTCGACGGCCGTAAGAAAAATGATCGGGATTCCCGAGGTCTGCGGCGTCCCGTGCAGCCATTGCATCACGTCGTAGCCGTCGAGGTCGGGCATCTCGTAATCCAGCAAAATCAGATCCGGCAGCGTATGATTCTGAAGATACATGACGGCGTCGACGCCGGAACTGACGCCGGCGACGTTGTAGTTCTTGTGCAGCATGTAATTCATGATCATCAGGAAATCGCTGTCGTCATCGACGACCAAGATCGACTTCTTGCGGCGGAATTCGTCGTGCGCTTTCGAAAGCTCTATGAGGTCGTCGGCGACGTCGTTGATGTCGAGCGGCCGCACATAGATATGCGCCGCCCATTGCGCGCTCCCCATCTTCTTGACCTGCGCACGCGTCGCATTATCGACGATCAGGCACATGGACTTGTGGTCGTCGCGGCAAAGGTCGGCCAGATAATGCATGACGGTTTCCGTTTTCGGGCTGGTGTAGTCGAGATAGCAGAGAAAAATATCCGTGCTGTTCCGATGCTTGTTGATTTCGTCTATGTCCGAGGGCAGCGAGATGACGTTGAAGCCCGCCTCGGGCAGACGGTTCTCCACCGCCTGCGTCACGATATGCTTCTCCTGCCCGATATAAACGATGTTTCGTCCTCCCCTGCTCATGCTTTGTCCTCCTCGTCATGCGCAAGCGGTGCAAGATGATCGGCATAGGCGCGGTAAGACACAAGGAGCTTCGGCGTTTTCTCCTTGATGATTTCGATGTCGCCGCTCTTTCCGGCAGCCTCCAGTTCAACGGCGGCTTTCGAAAGGCTGAGCGCGCCGACGATCTTGGCCAGCGTTTTCAGCGAATGGACCTTCAGCGTGAAGTGGCTGTAATCCTCCTCGTTCAGCAGCCGCTCGATCTCGTCCGCCTTCTCGGTAACGGACGAGGCGAAAACGGACAGCACTTCCATGTAGTCGTCCGCCGTCTCGCAGTTCTCCATGCCGAGGGAAATATCCAATTCCGGTACGTTGGAGAGCCACGCGGGAAGCTTTGTGAGCTCCACCTTCAGGCGGGCCTTCTCGTCTTCGCGTCTTTGCTTTTCCTGCACGCTGCCTTCGGGGAGGTGCTCCATGAGCACTTCCGAAAGGCGCTGGGGCTGGATCGGCTTGATCAACACGTCGGCGAAACCCGCCGCCTTGTAAAGATTGATATTGTCCTTCGCCGCCTCTACCGTATGGCAGACCACAGGCACCTTGCGTCCCTGCTCCTTGAAAATCTCCTTGAGCTGGACGAAGGTGTCCACGCCGTCGATCCCCGGCATCCGATGGTCAAGCAGGATCAGGTCGTACTTGTTTTTGCGGCAAAGCTCCAAACATTCTTCGCCGCTCTCCGCAAGATCGGACAACACGCCGTTCGAGGCGAGAAGCGACGAAAGGATCATGCGATTGACACGCATATCATCCACGATCAGCACACGCGACTGCGGTTTCGTCTCCATAGAGGTACAGCCTTCTTTCTAAAATAGTTTATCGTACCGTAACATTATAAAAAGTATATCACAAGACAGCCGTCAACAAAACAGCCAATGTCCGTTTCCTTAATCGAAGAATGCCGCAATGCCCATCAGCAGGCCTTTCTTTCCCATCGACTTGATGAGAAAACCTTCGGGATGGAGCTGCTCGGCCTTCTTGACGTTTTCCCTGTCTTCCGTCCCGGTCAGGAACACCACCGGCAAATCCTTGCAGCTCGTCATGGCGCGGATTTTTTCCAGCACGACGGCGCCGTCCATCTCCGGCATCTCGTAATCGAGCAGCACAAGGTCAGGGCGCTCCTTTTCCAGATATTTCAACGCTTTCTTGCCCGAATTGACCGCCGTCACCACATAATCCTTCTTGAGCCAGCGCGTCGTCAATGCCAGAAAATCATCGTCGTCATCCACCAGGAGCAGCCTGCGCCGCTGACCGGTGACGAGCTTCTTTTCCTCATCCGCGCCGTCTTCCGGCTTTGTCCGTTCCTCCGAGAGTCGTTTCAACGGCTCGTCAAGGCTCCGATAAAGAGAGAGCAGCACCTCCGCGCCCGCTGTGAGCGCGGCAATATCGCGATTCCTTCCCGCTTCCTCCATTTCCGACGCCAGCTCGGAAAGCTCAGACGCGCCGATGGATTTCGCCATGCTCTTCAATGCGTGGACCTTGATCGTGTAGCCCGTGTAGTCGCGGCTCTTGTAAAGGTTTTCCAGTTCGTCGGCGCGCTCCTCGATCGAAGCGGCGAAAATCTTGAGCGCGTCCAAATATTCCTGATTGCCGCCGCAGAACTCGACGCCGCGGCGCGTGGAGATCAGCGGAATATCGCTGAGCCAATCGGGAAGCGGCGTCTCGTCCGTCTCGACCTCGTCCGTCGATGTGAACACGAGCTTATCCGCAGGCAGATGCTTCAAAAGCGTCGCATCCAACGCGTCGGGCATGACCGGCTTGGAGAGGTAATCCGAGAATCCGGCGGCCAGATACTCTTCCTTCGCACCAAAAACCGCATTCGCCGTCAAAGAGATGATCGGCGTGTCCTTGATCTTGCCCGGATAAAGGCGCTTCAGCTCGCCCAGCGTTTCCATGCCGTCCATGCCCGGCATCCGATGATCGAGGAAAACAAGATCGTATTGGTTCGCGCCGAATTTCTCGACGCACTCCTCTCCGCTGGAAGCCGTGTCCACGAAAATCTTCGTGCGGCGCAGGAGACTGGAGATGACCGCTATATTCATCGGCGCATCGTCCACCACGAGGATTCGCGCAGTCGGCGCGACAAATCCCGCGTTCCGGCGGGCACGTTTTCCCTCTATGCGTTTCAGCGCGTCGGTAATATCGCCGACGCCCTCCCAACTTGCCACCTTCTGCGGCAGCGAGAACGAGAACGTCGAGCCCTTGCCGAACACGCTCCGCACCTCCAGGCGGCTGCCCATCATATGCAAAAGCTGCTGCGTAATATTGAGGCCAAGTCCGGTACCCTCGATCTTCCGCGTCTGTTCTTCATCAAGACGATCAAAAGCGGCGAAAAGCTTGTCGAGCTCCTCCTCCCGAATACCGCGGCCGGTATCCGTGACGGACACGTCGAGCGCGATCTCGTTCTGCGCCGTTTGATGGAAACCGACGGAAAACGACACGGAACCTTTTTCCGTATATTTCACCGCATTGGTCAAGATGTTGGTAATGATCTGCTTGATGCGGATCTCGTCGCCGAACAGTGTATGCGGCGTATCCGGATTGACCTTGACATACAGAGCCAGCCCGCCTTCCTCCGCCCGCAGACGCACGAGATTGACAAGGTCGTTCACGAGGGAGGACAGCGCATACTCCGTGGGGAGGAT
>CACZOL010000005.1 GCA_902782705.1 uncultured Selenomonadaceae bacterium | reverse complement strand
GTTACGGTTCCTCCTCGGTGATCTCGTCGGTCGATACGTTGTAGACAAGGCGGGAGAACGTTTTCTTTTCTCCGGCACGTATGCGCGTGATATTGCCGGTACATTCGGCGATTTTCGTATCCCAATTGAAGACGACATCGTCCGCTTTGATGGTCAGGTCGCCGCGCTCAAAAAGAATATTCTCTTTCAGATGGGCGATATGACCGCGGCCTTCGACATAGAGATCGTCGCCCCGAAACGTGATGCCCTCCTGCAACAGCGTTACGTTTCCCTGCGCCCAGACTTCCTGCGTGATAAGACTGACCTGCGCATGGTCGGCGGTCACGGCCCGGCCTTTCTGAGCGACGCGCACGTTGCCGTCGAGAAGATACCGTGCAGTCATGAAGTCAAAAGTTTGTCTGTCGCAGGTAATCTCCGGTTTCTCGGCAAACGCCGTCGCCGTCGGCAATAAGAGCAGAATCGCGAGGACGCAGCTCTTGATAATTTTTGCGAATCGAATATCCATGATGAATCCCTCCTTTCCTTGGTGATTATATTATAGCGATTCTTTGTATGTGCGTAAAGTGTCGTAACAGTTGCGGATGAAGAGAAAACAATGTATAATTGCGGCGTAGCGTCGACGATGTATAAATCATCGTCAAAGACCCTTGTAAGAAAGTAGGGGATCGTTATGCAGAAAAAAGTTCTCGCGCTGCTGCGCGAAGCAGAGGACAATTATATATCGGGTGAGGAGATCGCTGCGCGGCTTGGCGTTTCCCGCACGGCGGTATGGAAACATATCCGTGCGCTGAAGGCGGCAGGCTATGAGATAGAGAGTCATGCGCGGAGAGGGTATATGTTGTTGGAAGCTCCCGACCTTTTGCTTCCGCAAGAACTTCAGCCGACGCTTCGGACGCAAGTCATCGGGAAGAATATGGTACATTATGGAGAAATCCCTTCGTCGAACAACGAAGCAAAAAAGCTCGCGCTGGACGGCGCGCCGGACGGAACGGTCGTCGTGGCGGAAGCCCAAGGAGCCGGGAAGGGAAGGCTTTCGCGCGGTTGGTATTCTCCGGCGAGAAAAGGAATATGGTTTTCCGTCGTTTTGCGCCCTGCCTTTTTGCCGCAGGACGCGCCGAAATGCACGCTGATGGCGGCGGTGGCGGTTGTGCGCGCGATGAAAGATATGGGATTCCCCGTCGGTATTAAGTGGCCCAATGACGTTCTTGACAATAAAGGGCGAAAACTGGTCGGTATCCTGACGGAGCTCAGTGCGGAAATGGAGCGCATCAATTTCGTCGTTATTGGTACGGGAATCAATGTAAATCTTTGGCCGGAAGATTTTCCGGACGATATAAAGGATATTGCGACGTCCCTTGGGATGCTGCGTGGCGGCAAGGTCGATCGTGTGGAGCTTTTCGCGCGCGTCTTGGAAGCGTTGGACGATTTGTATTTGAGTGTAGAGAAAAAAGGATTTGACGATGTACTCGACGAATGGCGCCGTTATTCGGTGACGCTTGGACAGGAAGTCAATGTGATCGGCGTCAAGGAAACTTTCGCAGGAACGGCAACGGATATCGACGCGGACGGCGCGCTCCTGATCGACACGCCGGAAGGCCGTCGCCGCGTATTGGCGGGAGACGTTTCCATCCGTCCGCGTAGGAAGTAAAAAGTACGGAAAAAGAACCGGCGGGATCAGCAGGGGATTTGGGAGGAAAGCGATGCTTTTAGTTTTCGACATCGGCAACAGCAATATCGTGCTCGGCACTTATGAGGGCAAGCGATTAATGAAGCACTGGCGTATATCGACCGATCGGCAGAAGACCGGCGACGAATACGGGATGCTCATCAACAATCTTTTCCGTTTTCAAGGAATTCGCATGACCGACATTGACGCAATCATCATTTCGTCAGTAGTACCGCCGCTGGTAGTGCCGCTTGCCAAGATGTGCGAGAGATATTTTCGGTTGCGTCCGCTTATCGTCGGGCCGGGAATTAAGACAGGTATACGACTCCGCTATGAAAATCCTCGGGAAATCGGCGCGGACCGTATCGTCAATTCCGTAGGAGCGTTCGAACAGTACGGCGGTCCATTGATTGTCGTGGATATCGGGACGGCGACAACGTTTGATATCGTGGATACGAACGGCGATTATCTTGGCGGCGTGATCGCGCCGGGTATCGGCATCTCGACTGAGGCGCTTTTCCAGCGTGCCGCACAATTGCCGCGTGTCGCGCTCGTTACGCCGAAAACGGTCATTTGCAAAAATACGGTTACGGGTATGCAGGCGGGCGTGATTTTCGGCTTTGTCGGACAGATTGATGAAATCGTTCGCCGCATCAAGGCAGAAATGAAGCAGGAGATGAAGGTCGTAGCGACAGGCGGCCTTGCGCGAATGATTGCCCGCGAGTCGAAGACGATTGAAAAAGTCGACACGTTCCTGACGTTGACCGGTCTTCGTGTGCTGTACGAACGCAACCTTCCGCAGGAGGAAAAGAAAAGCGACGAGAAAAAATGCGCGGACAGAAAATCGGACGATAAGGCTGTCCAGTCGTAATGAAAATAGGAGGTCTTGATTTTCCTACGCCTGTGTTTTTGGCGCCAATGGCTGGCGTGACCGATACGCCGTATCGTATTCTCGCGCGGGAAATGGGTTGTGCGATGGCGTTTGCGGAAATGGTCAGCGTACTCGGCATTCATTTTCGTAATGAAAAGACATTGGAGATGCTGAAAACGGTGCCGGCGGAGCGGCCGTTGGCGATGCAGCTTTTCGGCGCCCAGCCGGAGCCGGTTGCGGAAGCTGCAGCGTATGTGGAAAGCCTTAATTGTGCGGACGTAATCGATTTCAATATGGGATGTCCGGCGCCGAAGATTGTAAAAAATAACGCGGGTTCCGCTCTTTTAAAAGACCCCGAACGCGCGGAACGGATTCTGGCCGCGCTTGTGAAGGCGACGCGTCTTCCGGTGACGGTGAAAATGCGGATTGGCTGGGACGATTCGAGCATCAACGCCGTGGAAATGGCGGAACGAGCAGAAGCGGCGGGAGTGTCGGCAATCGCTGTGCACGGACGGACACGTGAGCAATATTATAAAGGGCATGCGGATTGGGAAATGATTGCGGCAGTCAAACGCGCGGTAAAGATTCCGGTAATCGCCAACGGTGATATTCGCACAACGAACGACCTCGTGCGCGTTTTTCGTGAAACGGATTGCGACGGCGTGATGATTGGACGTGCTGCGCAGGGGAATCCTTGGATATTCCGCGCGTTTCGCTCTTTCTTGGAAACCGGAACAACGCCTCCGCCGCCGACGGTTGCGGAGCGAGGCGCGTTGATTTTGCGTCATCTGGATATGTTGATCCAATACAAAGGCGATTATATCGGTGCAAGAGAAATGCGAAAGCATGCGACATGGTATACGAAAGGCATGACAGGCGGCGGGGAACTTCGCGACGCTTTTAATCATGCGGAAACGAGAGCGGATTTTCAAAGGATTGTTGAGAAGATGTTAGAAAAGAGTGAAGAGAGATGATGTAAGAACTCCACAGTTCACTCTGGATTAATGAGGAGACGATAATTTTGGCAGCTAAAAAAACGAAACGTGACGAAAAAGACCTCCACGCTTGGAACACTTACACGGCGGCGGAGAAGAAGAAAGTCTATGCACTTGCGGACGATTACCGTGACTTTATTTCAAACTGCAAGACGGAACGTGAGAGCGTCGTTGAATCGATTCGCATGGCGAAGGCCGCCGGATATGTGGAGTTGTCCGAGATCCTTCGCAAAAAAAAGAAGCTCAAGGCAGGCGATAAAGTATTTGCCGTCGGCATGAAAAAAACGGTGGCGCTTTTTCAGATTGGTACGCGTCCTATCGAAGAAGGACTGACCATTCTCGGCGCGCATATTGATACGTGCCGTCTCGACCTGAAACAGAATCCTCTTTATGAAGACAGCGGTATGGCTTATCTTGATACGCATTATTACGGCGGCATCAAGAAATATCAATGGGTGACGCTGCCGCTGGCGCTTCATGGCGTTGTCGTCAAAAAGGATGGGAAAACGCTCAATATTACGCTTGGAGAAGACGAGGGTGATCCTGTTTTTTGTGTGACCGATCTTTTGATTCATCTTGCGCAGGAGCAAATGGAGAAGCGTGCGACAAAGGTCATTGAAGGCGAGAAGCTGGACATTCTTGTGGGCACGCTGCCGCTGCCGGACGAGGAAAAGAATGCGGTAAAAGCTGGCGTGCTCGCGATTCTTTCCGCGAAGTACGGTATCGAGAAAGAAGATTTCATTTCGGCGGAATTGACGCTGGTTCCTGCGGGACGCGCCCGTTCGATGGGATTTGATCGCAGCATGACGCTCGGGTATGGGCAGGACGACCGCGTTTGCGCGTTTACTTCGCTCAGAGCGATGCTGGAAACAAAAAAGACGAAACATACGGCGTGCTGCCTTTTGGTCGATAAGGAAGAAATCGGCAGCGTCGGCGCAACCGGTATGCGGTCGAGATTCTTTGAAAATGTGCTCGCCGAATTGATGGAGGCGACGGGAGAAAAAGGCGAGCTTCGCTTGCGCAGAGCGCTGGCCAATTCAAAAATGCTCTCGTCAGATGTCAGCTCCGGATTCGACGCGCTTTACGCCAGCGCATTTGACAAGAAGAATGTCGCTTATCTTGGCGGAGGCATGGTGTTCAACAAGTTCACTGGAGCGCGCGGCAAATCCGGCTCTAACGATGCGAACGCAGAGTACCTTGCCGAACTGCGCGCGATCATGGACAAACACAAAGTGCGTTTCCAAACGGCGGAGCTGGGAAAGGTCGATTTGGGCGGCGGCGGCACTATCGCTTATATTATGGCTCTTTACGGTATGCAGGTTGTCGATTGCGGCGTTCCCGTACTTTCTATGCACGCGCCGTGGGAGGTCACAAGTATTGTCGATCTTTATGAAGTAACAAAAGGATACAAAGCTTTCCTTTCTGAAGCTTGAGATAATGGCTTGACAAAGGATACGTGCGTACCTATAATATTAAAAAATGTGAATCTGCCTTCCTGTTTGTTCGGGAAGGCAGTTCTGTATTTGGCGGGAGAGTGCAAAACGCTCTCATTTTCGTTATCGTTGCAGACGGAAAAGAAGGGGACAGAAAATGGTTTTCGATCGATTGCTTCTATTGCCAAATGAGGGTGATGATTACGCGGCACGGCAAAAATGCGGCGAGCGTGCGGGCGCCATTGGCATTGGCGTCAATCTCATCTTGTTCGCGGTAAAGTTAGCTGTCGGCGTTGCTTGCGGTGCGGTAGCCGTCGTGGCGGACGCTTTGAACAATTTATCCGATGCGGGGACTTCTTTGGCAATGATCTTCGGCTTTCGTATTGCCGGCCGTCCCGCCGACGCCGAGCATCCTTTCGGTCACGGGCGTGCCGAGTATCTGGCAGGGCTTTTCGTCGCGGCCGTCATTCTGCTCGTGGGCGTAGAGCTGTTCCGCACTTCGATAGAAAAAATCTTCGCGCCGGAGCCTTTGTCTATCGACAGGATCGGCGTCCTATTTTTGGCGTTGTCCCTGCTTTTGAAAGTCGGCCTTGCCTCTATGTATTTCAAGGTCGGGAAGCGTATACAATCTGCCGCTCTCGAGGCTGCGGGGACGGACAGCCTGACGGACTGCATCGCAACCACCGGTGTGCTTGTCTCACTGGGCGCTTACGCGCTGGCCGGAATCAATATTGACGGTTGGGCCGGCGTTTTTGTCTCGGGCTTCATCCTCTATAGCGGGTGGGAAGCCCTTCGTGCCGCAGCCGATCCATTAATGGGAACGGCGAACGACTCTGCATTGGCATCGGATATCCGACGTATCGTCATGGAAGAGAAGGGCGTGCTCGGAGTCCACGATCTTGTGCTGCATGGCTACGGTGCCGGTCGTACGTTTGCGACGCTGGACATTGAGCTGCCTGCGGAAATGCCGTTGATTGAGGCGCACAACATTGCGGATCGCGTAGAGCGGCGAATCCAAAGCGCTCTATCCATATCCGTGACCGTACATATCGATCCGGTGGCGACGGACGATCCTGAGGCGGATCGCTTGTTCGTGCTTGCGTCGCGTTTATTGACCTCCATTGACACACGGCTTTCTCTGCACGACTTTCATATAGTTCCTTATCGGGACGGAAGAAAAATCAGTTTTGAAGTGTCCTGCCCCGAGGATTTCGAAATGAGCGATCGAGAGCTCCGCCGCGCGTTCCTGCGCCGCTTCTTGGCGAAACGCCCTCGCGACCGTGCAATTATGCATGTTGATCATCATTTTTGCTAAGAAGTACGTTAATTATAAAAAGAAAAAGGAATTTCCCTGATTGTGTCGAATTTTCCTTATATCAATATAGGGGAGGATTTGCTATGAAAAAACAACTGGCGGCCATTGCGGCGACATTTTTGCTTATGACGGGAACAGCGTACGCTTCTGACGGCGGCGTTGAGGGAAAAATCAGAGGGCCGCTCAATCTCGGATTCGAAGTCGTTACACGCGACAGCGGACGCGGTAACTGGGATCGGGGAAATTCCGGCGTAGGCGTTGCGATCGGCGGCGGCGCAAGGAAAAAAGTGGACAAGACCGTCGAGCTGCAGCTGATTTCCCGCACGGCAGATTGGAACACGCTGACGAAGGATGAAGTGACTGCGTGGTACAAGGATGGTATCGCGCCGGCTGGGGCAGATGTGTTTATCACAAAAAGCGCTGAAGACGGCTCGTATGCGTTTACAGGCATTCCGGAAGGAAGTTATTATCTTGTTGTACTTATGCCGGGCGGCGGCAATCTGACCGGCGAGCCGGACAGAACGACGGCTGCGGAGGAATTGAAAAAGTTCCTTCCCAATTGGGACGCGTATCAGCTTCTCACGATTGGAATGAAACTCTACTCCGTGCAGACGCTTGATGTAAAGGCTGACAAGGTTACGCATTTTGATTATGATTTTGCAGCGCCCGGTCTTTCGGAGCGCGCCAAGAAAAAGGAATAAGATAGCAGGAGGGAAAACTGCGTGTCATTCTCTGTTGTGGAGATTTTAGGTGTTCCGGTGGCTGCGTTGACCATGCGGGAAGCGGTCGAACAGGCGGAGTGTTGGATGGACGAGAGGCGCGGCGCCTTGATTGCCACTGCGAACGCCGAGATGATTATGAACGCAACGCGCGACGAGGAACTTTTCGAGATATTGCGTTCCGCCGATCTTGTCGTGCCGGACGGCGCGGGAACGGTCTGGGCAGCCCGTCATTTGGGGTATGAGATGCCGGAACGCGTTGCGGGTTATGATCTTTCGCAGGAGCTTCTGCGGCGCGCACCGCAAAAAAATCGGCGCGTATTTTTTTTCGGCTCGGCGCCGGGCGTAGCGGAAAAAGCGAAACAAAAGGCGGAAGAGCTGTATCCGGGGATTTCCGTCGTCGGCGTTCGGAACGGCTATTTCAGCAGTGAAGAAGAGCCGGAAATTATACAGGAGATTCGGGAGGCGCATCCTGATCTTCTGCTCGTTGCACTGGGCGTGCCGAAACAGGAAAAATGGCTTAAAAAGCATAAGGAAGCGCTGGACGTTCCCGTGTCTATCGGTGTCGGCGGTACATTGGACGTCATGGCGGGGACGATGCGGCGTGCGCCGGTTTGGATGCAGAAAGCGAAACTGGAATGGTTGTTCCGCGCTCTTTTACAGCCCAAACGGGCAGGACGCCTTCTCGCGTTGCCAAAGTTTGTTTTTCGCGTCCACGCTTCGAAAAAATAGTGGACAAAGCGAAACGGGAAAGATATAATAAATTGAAATAAGCGCGGTTGCGCTATTTTTGTGTGCAGTCGATTGGAAGAGAGCGAGGTGAGCGCAATGATTTTACGGGACGGATATACATATATTTTTGCGGCGTTTGCGGCCGCCGTTTTGTTTGGCTTTGCGTTCCAGCCGTATGCGGCGATTCCCTTTGTCGTCTTGGCACTTTATTTTGCATATTTTTTCCGTGATCCGAATCGTTCTGTTCCGGAGGACAGTTCTCTTCTCGTTTCGCCGGCGGACGGAAAAGTCATGGAGGTCGTTTCGCTTGACGACGACGATTTTGTAAAAGAACCCTGTAACAAAGTCGTGATTTTCCTGTCTATTTTTGATGTGCATATCAACCGAAGCCCGATGCAGGGGGAAATCAAATGCCAGCAATATATTTGCGGGCGATTCAAACCTGCCTATAAAGATTCGGTCGGCTTCGAGAACGAGCGGCACATGATTGGCATTGAAAATGACAAGTTGAGAATTACGGTTACGCAAATCGCCGGTATTTTGGCACGGCGAATCGTTTCGTGGGTTACGCTTGACGATGTGCTGGAAAAAGGGGAGCGATACGGTTTGATTCGTTTCGGTTCTTGTACGGAAGTCGTCATGCCGAAATCTGTCGAAGTCATGGTAAAAAAAGGCGACCGGGTCAAAGGCGGAGAAACTATCATCGGGAGGGTAAAGTCTGATGACGTATAAGGCTTTGATACCGAATATGCTCACATCGTCGAATCTGGTTTTCGGCGTTTGCTCTGTGTTTTCGACGATGCAGGGCGATCTTTTCTGGGGTTCGCTGTTTATTTTGATCGCGCTGGTGGCGGACGGATTGGACGGACGCGCCGCACGTTTTTTCGGCGTCAGCAGTGAAATCGGCAAGGAAATGGATTCGCTTTGCGATCTCGTTTCTTTTGGCGTTGCTCCCGGTATTTTAGCGTATGTTTTTTGCCTTGATGCGTTTCATTGGTTCGGCTGCGCGGTGTCTATCTGCTTTGCACTTTGCGGCGCTTGGCGGCTGGCACGTTTCAATGTGAACGTCAATATTGTGCATGGGTATTTCATGGGGCTTGCGATTCCTGCGGGCGGTTGTTTTGTAGCGACGTCCACGCTTCTTATGCAGGCAATCGGTTTTGATCCCCATTCGCTTGGGTGGATATATCCGTTGGTCATGCTGGCGATTGCTTTTTTGATGGTCAGCAAAGTACATTATCCGGATTTCAAAGGGAAAGGCGAACCCGTCTACGGCGTATCCAAAGTTGCGTTTATTCTCATCTTTGCGTCGATTCTTTATGTCGGACGCGGCGCTCTTTGGTGTGCGGTCTTGTTTGCTATTTTTGCGACCTATGCGGCTTTGGGCGTTATCAACACAGCTATGTCCAAGGTTGCAGGTAAGTCTTGATCCTGTCTGGAGAGGTTTATTCATGGAACATTGGTTTGACCTCATCATGATTCCGATGCAGGTCTTTATTTTTCTTTTTACCATCTATTATTTTATCATTGGCTTCTGCGGCATGTGGCGCAGAAAGGAAGATAAGATCCTCACGCCGGAGAAAAGCTTCGCGGTAATCGTGGCTGCGCATAATGAAAGCGCTGTTATCGGGCAGCTTTTGGAAAATCTATATGAGATGGAATACCCGAAAACGCTGTATGATGTTTTTGTCGTCGCGGACAACTGCGTGGACAATACGGCGGAAATCGCGCGGGGAAAAGGTGCGATTGTCTGCGAGCGCTTCAGCGAGACGGGAAAAGGGAAAGGATTCGCGCTCGAGTGGATGTTTGACAAATTGTTTTCCATGGAGCGACAATATGACGCGATCGTCGTTTTTGACGCGGACAATCTTGTGCATCCGCGCTTCCTGCTGGAAATGAACAACCGCCTGCTCAAAGGCGATAAGTTGATCCAGGGCTATCTTGATGCGAAAAATCCTTACGACACTTGGATTTCCGGTACGTTTGCCATCGCTTTTTGGGTAATCGACCATGTCTGGCATTTGGCGAAGACGAACATCGGTCTTTCCTCTGTTCTTGGCGGTACGGGCATGTGTATTGCCTCCGACGTGCTGAAGCGGCATGGCTGGGGAGCTACTTGCCTGACCGAGGATATGGAATTCACGATGAAGTCACTCGTCGAGGGAATCAAGACGACGTGGGCGCACGACGCTATCGTTTATGATGAAAAGCCTTTGACGTTCATGCAGTCATGGAACCAAAGGAAACGATGGGCACAAGGACAGTTTGACGTCGCGCATCGATTTATCCCTAAAATGCTGAAAGCAGGTATTGAGCGCCGCGACATTCGGATTCTTGACGGTTGCCTGCATTTGATTCAACCGCATTTCTTGCTGATCTCTACTTTTTTTGTCATTCTTAGCTATATTCAGCTGCTTGTTCCACCGTTTTACACGAGTATTTACCGGTTCATGCCGTCCGAGCTGATGTCGTTTATTATGTTCGGGCAATACATTTTGCCGGTCATCATTTTGTTGAAGATTCATGTGAAGTGGAAAGCTTGGCTATATTTGCTTCTCTATCCGATTTTCATCTATTCATGGATTCCGATTGTTTTTTTAGGCTTCCTGCATCGCAACGAGCATGAATGGAGCCACACGCAGCACACTCGCGCGCTTACTTATGAGGAATTTATGGATAAGAAAAACAATTGACATATTGCAATATTTTTTTGCTTATGGTATAGTAACGAAATGTACGGGCGGTCCTCTGGACAGAAATCATTCTGCCACGAACGTCGCGAAATAGGAGGAAAACAGAAATGAACATCATTGAAGCGTTGGAAAAGGAGCAGCTCCGCTCGGACATTCCCGAATTTCGCCCCGGCGATACGGTTCGCGTCCATGCGAAGATCGTCGAGGGTACGCGCGAGCGTATTCAGGTGTTTGAGGGCGTCGTCATCGGACGGCAGGGTTCGGGTGTTCGCGAAATGTTCAGGGTGCGTCGCATTTCTTACGGCATCGGCGTAGAGCGCACGTTCTTGGTACATTCGCCGCGAATCGACAAGATTGAGGTTGTGCGCCGCGGCGTCGTTCGTCGTGCGAAACTTTATTATCTGCGCGGCCTCACGGGCAAGGCGGCTCGCATCAAAGAAAGACGCTGACGAAATTAGGGGCTGGCGAAGGTCAGTCCCCTTTTTTGTTGTTGGAGGGACGATATGAGTTCTCTGGGAGAAGAAGCAAAGGATTGGATTGTATCCATCGCGACTGCCATCGTTCTCGCGTTGATTATTCGCACGTTTATCGTGGAGCTTTATTTGGTGGACGGTCCGTCGATGCGCCCGACGCTGCAAAGCGCGGAGCGTCTTGTCGTCAATAAATTCATTTACCGTTTTCGCGAGCCGGAGCGCGGCGAGATTCTCGTATTTCAGTATCCTCGAGATACGAGACGAGACTTTATCAAGCGCGTCATCGCGGTACCGGGTGATACGATTGAAATCAAAGACGGGCAGGTTTACGTAAACAGCCAGCTCATAAACGAGCCGTATATCTTGAGCAAGACGCGCGGCGATTACCCGCTGGCCGAAGTACCCGCAGGTCATATTTTCGTCATGGGCGATAACCGGAACAATTCCGAGGACAGCCGCTTTGCGGACGTGGGCTTCGTGCCGTATGACTTGATAAAAGGCAAAGCGATTCTCGTATTCTGGCCTTTTGAGCAATTCAAGACCTTGCCTTGATGCGCGGTTTTGTGATAGGATATGAAAAAAGCATATTGAAAAATCTTTGGGGCAGGGTGCAATTCCCGACCGGCGGTAAGGCTTTGCGAAAATAATCAGAGCCGCAGCCCGCGAGCCGAAAGGCAT
>CACZOL010000004.1 GCA_902782705.1 uncultured Selenomonadaceae bacterium | reverse complement strand
TTGGCCTCCTGCTCCGCCGAGGCGGGAACAGAACTTTCGACGCGATTTATTCATTCCGTACAGAAAACGCCGGTGGAGGAATTTTTCATCGTAAACGATACGCGGGACGGCTTGATCCTGAAAAAAACGCGATACCGCTCTTTCGGCGTCGGCCTGCCGTTTCTTGAATCGGAAGGCTCCTTTTACCGCGAAGGCGACGATTTCGTCATGGATGACATGAACCGCACGATGCGTGAAATCGCCCTTCGTCCCGGCGTATCCACAGAGCTGACGCTCTTTCTCCCAAACGAAACGTTTCCTCTGTATGACCGCGTTCCTCTCGGCAGTCTCGTCCGCGTGACGATCGCGCCGCGCTGGCAGCTTTGGTTATATTATTTTAGAAAGGCTTGAAATTCTATGACGACTGACGATAAACACAAACAACTCGCCGACGAGGCGCTGAAAAAATACGACAAGGAGTCGAACACGCTCGCCCACACGGGATTCATGGCGAAATTCGTCTCCGCGCTGGCCATCACCTTTTCGGTGTTCCAACTATACACGGCAATTTTCGGCGTGCTTGACGCCCAGCTCCAGCGCGCCATACACCTTGGTTTTGGCCTGGCGCTGGTCTATCTTTTATACCCGACGTGCCGCGCATGGTCTGAAAAAGGCGTCCACCCGATCGATCTCGTGCTGGCAATTCTCGGCGCGGCGGCCCCCGCCTATCTCGTGATTGAATATCAAGAGCTGGTATTGCGCGCGGGAACCGTTACCGACACGGACTTTCTCGTCGGCCTTGTCGGCGTGCTTCTCGTCATAGAGGCGACGCGTCGCGTCGTCGGCATTCCTATGGTCTGCGTCGTGCTGCTCTTTCTCTCCTATGCGTTTCTCGGACCGGAGATGCCCGGCGTCCTTGCACATCGCGGCCTGACGCCGCAGCAGCTCGTCGGCCATCTTTTCTTCACGACGGAGGGGATTTTCGGTATCCCGCTGGGCGTTTCTTCGACGTTTATTTTCCTTTTCATCTTGTTCGGCGCGTATCTCGAATCCACCGGCCTCGGAAAATTCTTCATCGACCTTGCGAACGCGATTGCCGGCTGGGCCAGCGGAGGACCCGCAAAAGTCGCGGTGCTGTCCAGTGGACTCATGGGCACCGTGTCCGGCAGCTCAGTGGCGAACGTGGCCGGCACGGGCAGTTTCACGATCCCGATGATGAAAAAGCTTGGCTACGACAAAGAATTTGCGGGTGCTGTAGAGGCGGCGGCTTCCACCGGCGGACAGCTCATGCCGCCGGTCATGGGCGCGGCAGCGTTTCTGATGGCGGAATTCGTCGGCGTCCCCTATGTGGAAATCGTAAAAGCCGCAGTCATTCCCGCCGCGCTTTACTTCACCGGCGTCTGGCTCGGCGTGCATTTTGAAGCGAAGCGTAAAGGACTGAAAGGAATCCCCCGCGAAGAGCTTCCAAAGGCTTGGGATATTTTTCGCGAACGCGGTCATCTCGCGCTGCCGCTGGTCGTGATCGTTTATCTTTTGGTGTCCGGCTATACGCCGATGCGCGCCGCGCTTTTCGCCATCGTACTTTCGATCCTCGCGTCGAGCCTGCGCGCTTCCACGCGCATGAAGCCGATGGACATCGTGAACGGCCTCGAAAACGGCGCAAAATCCGTGCTCGGCGTACTCGTCGCCTGCGCCTCGGCGGGTATCATCATCGGCGTCGTCACGAAAACCGGCGTCGGCCTGAAGCTCGCTTCCGCGCTTCTTTCATTTGCCGGTGGTATGATACTTCCGACGATGTTCTTCACGATGATCACCGCGCTGCTTCTCGGTATGGGCGTCCCGACCACCGCGAACTACGTCATCACCTCGACAATTGCCGCGCCTGCGCTGGTGCAAATGGGAATCCCCGTACTCGCTGCGCACATGTTCGTCTTCTATTTCGGCATTATCGCCGACGTCACGCCTCCCGTAGCGCTCGCCGCTTATGCAGGCGCGGCCATCAGCGGCGGCAATGCACTGAAGACCGGAGTCAATGCCTCGAAGCTCGCCATCGCCGCGTTCATCATCCCTTACATTTTTGTGCTTTCCCCCGTACTTCTGATGATTAATGCGACGCCATCGGCCCTCGCAACAACGCTTGTCACGGCGATGATCGGCATGATTGCTCTCTCCTCGTCGCTGATCGGCCACCTTGTGACCGACATGAACATGCTGGAGCGTCTCATACTCTTCGGCGGCGGACTTTTGATGATCATTCCCGGCGCGTTCACGGACTTTGGCGGTCTCGCCATCTTTGTGATTTCCATAGCGCTGCAAAAAAGAAGACAAAAAACTGAAGGTTGCTGATTGAATTTGAAAAAAACTCTGCTGACCGTCTTAGCGACAGCAATCGTAACCGCACTGCTCACGACGGCAACACTTTTCGCGGGCGTCGCTTACCTCGTCGGGAGCTTCTTCGTCGATATGGCGCTCCGACGCGGTACGGCCACAAACCCGGACGCGCCCCCCGCCGTATTTCGCAGTGCCATCGAGGGAAACGGTCAAAATATCCTTTCCGCGTCAAAGCCGGAATTTGCCTCCGAAGACTGGACGATGCATTCCTTTGACAATCTCTCGCTTTGCGCGACACATCTCAAACCGAAAAGGAACAGCCACCGCTGGGTGATTCTTCTGCACGGCTACGGGCTGTCGAAAGAACACGCCTGGCATTATTCGAAAGAATACCTGAATCGCGATTACCATGTTGTAACGCCCGATCTGCGTGCCTGCGGCGACAGCGAAGGACAATACATCACTATGGGCGCCTTGGAAGCGCGTGATGTAGCGGACTGGACGCGCCGCATCGTGGAAAAAGACCCCAGTGCCCGCATCGTACTGCACGGCGTCTCCATGGGTGCGGCGGCGGTCATGCTCGCAGAAGGAGAAGACCTTCCGAAGAACGTCGTCGCCGTCGTCGAAGACAGCGGTTATGCAGACGCGTATTCGCTCTTCGCGATGGAGATTGACAAAATCCTGTCGATGCCCGCTTATCCGATTCTCGACTTTGTCGACCTGATATGCGAGCAGCGCGCGGGCTTCTCCTTCCGCAAGGCAAGACCGCTGGAAACCGTCCGCCGCTCGGGCCTGCCGACGCTTTTTATCCACGGCACGGCAGATCGGCTCGTCCCCTTCGCCATGATGCAGCAATTATATGACGCCTCCCCTTCGTTCTCAAAGGAAAAGCTCGTCATAGACAAGATTGGCCATGGCGCGCTCTATCAAGCGAAAAACTACTTCCCGACCGTCCTCTCCTTCACGGATAAGTGGACGGGAACGGAATAGCAACTCATGAAACATGCACAGAAAAGCCCCCGCGCAAGCGGGGGCTTCTTGTATCCTGTATTTACACTTTGTCGTTGTCGTCGAACGGATCGCCGCACTGCGGGCAGAACTTCGGCGGATTCTTCGGATCCGGCGGGTTCCAGCCGCATTTATCGCATTTGTAAAGCGGCTCGCCGGCCGGGCGCTTCGCGCCGCAGCCCTGACAGAAATTCCCCTGATTGACAGCGCCGCAAGAACATTTCCAGCCGTCGCCGCCCTCCGGTTTCGGCTTTCCGCACGCGGTGCAGAACTTGCCCGTATTGCCGCCCTGTCCGCAGGCGCAAGTCCATGCCTCGGCCGGAGCGGGCTGCGGTTTGCCGCAAGCCGTGCAGAATTTTCCGGTATTGCCAGCCTGTCCGCAAGCGCAGGTCCATCCTGCCGCCGCAGGTGCCGCTTGCTGCGGCGCCGCCTGCTGCATTTGCTGCTGCTGCTGACCCATGGCAAAGAGATTGGCCGCATTGGCGCCGCCCATGTTTCCTGCCATGCCCATGCCCATGAACGCGCCCATCGCGCCCATACCGCCTTCGTTCTTCGCTGCGTCGCGCATCGCGCCGGCCGCAGCAGCCGCCATCGCACGGCCCGCCGTGTTCGCGTCGCGAACGACCTGCATATCCTTCAGGCGCTGCTTGTCCTCGTCGGTCATGCTGATGTTCGAGATACCGAACTTCACGACCTCAATACCGCGGCCCTGTGTCCAATCCTGCGAAAGCTCCTCTTTCAGCGCGTTCGCGATTTCCTTCGTGTAACCGATGAGCTGGCTCGGACGCGCGCCGAGAACGCTGATTCTCGCGAAAGCCGGCTGAAGCGCCGTCAACAGTTCGCTCTTAAGCTGGCTGTCGATCTCCTTGCGGCTGTATTCGCTGTCCACGTTGCCGCAGACCTTTTTATAGAACAGAATCGGGTCTACGATGTGATAACTGTACTCACCGAAGCACTTGATATCAAAGTCAGCGTCAATACCCGCGCCCTGATCCACCACGCGGAACGAAATCGGCGTCGGCGTACCGTATTTATTGCCGATGATTTCCTTCGTGTTGAAATAATAGACGCGCTGATCCTTGCCCGTATCGCCGCCGAATGCAAAACGTTTCCCCATCTGCTTAAAGGAAGCGATAATGCTCTCTCCGAGGTCGCCCTCGAAAACCGTCGGCTCGGAAGACTTGTCATAAGTGAACTGGCCCGGCTCGGCGCAAACTTCGACAACCTCGCCATTCTCCACGATAATCATGCACTG
>CACZOL010000003.1 GCA_902782705.1 uncultured Selenomonadaceae bacterium | reverse complement strand
CTCGAGCTCCGTTCTCTCGCTGCTCCAGTAAGAGGAGATTGCTCAGAACTAGGCACAGTTCGGAGTGTCAGAAAAGGCCGTCCCTTTTGGGACGGCCTTTTTCGTGTGCTTTCCATTTCATTAGGAGTTAGGAAAGAGGCGTTATTTTTTCATATCAATTCCCTAATCTCCTCCAACCGCTTTTTTACGACGGCGGCGGTTGCGTCGGTGAAGTAGGTGGACGCGGTGGCGGGCGTTGCGTGGCTTTCGTAAATCGAGAGCGCGGTTTCGAGGGAGGCGCGCGCCTCTTCCAACCGATCCATGCCGCAGAGGATCATGCCGCGCTCACCGTAAAATTCCGGCTGCCGCGGATATTCGTCCCGCGCTTTGTCCGTCAGCGCGAGCTGCTCGTCGAGGGGCCAGCCGAGCTGGCGCATGGACTCGATCGCCACATGGAAAAGCCCGACGCGTCCGGCCAAGGGCTGCACGGGGGAATCCAGCGCAAGGAGCGCGTATTTCAGCGCATTTTTCCAATCTTGCAGTCCCATGTAGCAGTCCGCGAGATACATGTATTGTCCCGGCTGTTCGCCGCCGGTCTCGACGTCGGCGAGGAGCATGCGCAGGTTTCGTTCGGCCTTTTGGCGTCCGGCGTTCCCTGCGTATCCGGTATGATAAAGCGACAGTGAGCCGTCGTCCTGGTAGAGGCGGAGACTGCCCCGGGCGTGGCCGATGGTTTCATGGATGCGGCCGTGATAGCGGATTTCCGGCAGATTGCGGAAAATGCGCGCGGCGCGGTCCGTGCCTTGCACGTCGGTCGCTTCAAAATCCATGTTGATGCGCGTAACCATGATCGCGTCTGCGGGCGGCGTCATAGCGTCGATCTCCCCAATCTTGGCCCGCACCGTTTCAGGATGGAGGAAGCCCTCGTCCGCGTCGAGGAAGACGATCCAGTCGCCCGTGGCGCGGTCGAGGGCAAAATTGCGCGCAGCCGCGAAATCGTCTCGCCACGGGAAGGAATATACACGCGCCCCCGCGTCTTCGGCGATTTTTCGCGTGGCGTCCGTGGAGCCCGTGTCGACGACGATCAGCTCGTCTCCAAGATCGCGGACCGTTTCCAACGAAAGCGGCAAATTCTTTTCTTCGTTTTTCGCGATGTAGCAGACGGAGATTTTCACGGCTCAGTTCCCTCCCGAACGTTTCCAGAAGAACCAGAGCAGGCAGTCGAGGGCGGAAAGCGCGGTCAGGAGCGCCAAATGGCCGAGGTTGATTTCCGCGAAGCTGAAAGTGCGAATGACGACGCCGGTGGCGATGAGGCTGACGGCGAGCAGGGCGAGGAGGATGGTTTGTTTGTTCATAAATAGCTCCTTTTCGATAGGAGTTAGGAGTGAGGAGTTATTACATAGATCGTATGCAAATAACTCCACTTTCCACTCTTCACTCTTCACACTCAATTTCTGAGATTTCTTCCATATTATAATATATTTTCTGTGAAAAATGTGCTATCATAAAGGAGATTATGGGAAAAATTTGCATGACGAGGATAGTCGGAGGATTTACGATGATCGACATGAAAGATGTTTCCAAGGTGTACGAAAACGGCGCGATGGCGCTCGATCATGTGAACGTGCATATCGATAAAGGGGAGTTCGTCTTCATCGTCGGCGCCAGCGGCGCGGGCAAGTCGACGTTCATTCGTATGCTGTTTCGTGAGGTATTGCCGTCGGAAGGTTCTTTGATCGTGAACGGGCAGGACGTCGTCCGCATGGATCACAGCGACGTGCCGTATCTGAGGCGCGGGCTCGGCGTCATTTTTCAGGATTATCGGCTGTTGCCGGACAAGACGGTGACGGAGAACGTCGCTTTTGCAATGCAGGTCATCGAGGCGCCGCGCCGCAAGATCCAGCACAGTGTGAACGCGGTGCTGGACATTGTGGGACTGCGCGACAAGTACAAGTGCTTCCCGTCGCAGCTTTCGGGCGGCGAGCAGCAGCGCGTCGCCATAGCGCGGGCGATCGTCAACCATCCGGCGTTGGTCATCGCGGACGAGCCGACGGGCAATCTCGATCCGGAGACGTCATGGGACATCATGGATATTTTCAAGCGTATCAACGCGGACGGCACGACGATCGTGATGGCGACGCATGACAAGGGCATCGTGGACGCGATGAAGCGCCGCGTGATCGCTATCGAGGACGGCCATATCGTCCGCGACGAGGCGCAGGGGGTATACGGTTATGAAAATTAGTACCGGCGAATACATCATTCGGGAGACGATGATTTCGCTGAAGCGGAACAGCTGGATGTCGTTCGCGTCGATCGGCACGGTGGCGGTTTCGCTTTTCGTGCTCGGCATGTTTTTGATTCTCGTGGTCAATATGAACCGCATGACGGATTCGTTGGAATCCCAAGTGGAGATCAGCGTCTATGTCAAGGACGAGGTGAACGAGGCCGGGGTTCGGACGCTGGAAGAGCGGATCACGGCGATGCAGGGCATCGAGTCGGTAAAGTTTGTCGACCGCGAAAAAGCGATGGAACGGTTTCGCGATCGGCTCGGCGATCAGCAGTTTTTGCTCGACGCGCTGGGCGATAAGAATCCTTTGCCGAATTCCTTTGAAGTGCGCGTGGTCCGGCCCGATATGGTGCGGACGGCGGCGGAGGCCATCGCGGAGCTGCCGGGGGTGGAAACGGCGAAGTACGGGCAGGATGTGGTCGAGCATCTTTTCGACATTACGCGGCTCGTGCGTCTTTTTGGCTTGGCGCTGATGTTCGTACTGGCGCTGGCGACGTTGTTCATAATTTCCAATACAATCCGGCTGACGGTTTTCGCGCGGCGCAAGGAAGTCGCGATCATGAAGTACGTCGGCGCGACGGATTGGTTTATCCGCTGGCCGTTCCTTTTGGAGGGCGTCGTGCTCGGCTGTCTCGGCGGGATTGTCGCGGCGCTCGTGCTTCGCGGCGCGTACCGCATAATCGCCGCGAAGATTTACGACACGTTGGCGTTTTTCCCGCTGATTCCGGAAAATCCGTTCTTGCATTATGTGACCGCCGCGATCCTCGTCTGCGGTATGCTTATCGGAGCGTTGGGCAGCACGATTTCGCTGAAGAAATTCCTGAAGGCGTGAGGGAGGCGCGGCGATGAGAATGGGGAAAACGCGCGCGATTGCTGCGGCGCTTGCACTGACGCTTTTCGCGACGCCGGCTTCTTTTGCGCTGGCGGACGACGCGGAGACGCAGGAGTTGGAGACGCAGCTCGAAGACCTGCAGAAAAAGGCGGAAGAGCAGCAGAGAAAGACGGACAAGCTCGACGAGCGGATCGGCACGGTGTCGGAGCAGCTTCGCGTGCTGTCGGAAGACGTGAAGGAAGCCGAGACGGAGTATCGGGAAATCGCGGGCGAGCTCCAGGCGACGGAAATGCGAATCGAGGAGAACGAGGAGCTCTTGGCGGAGACGGAGGCGAAGCTGTCGGACAAGGTCGCGCAGCTTCGCGGGCGCATCCGCAATATCTATATGCACGGGCAGGTCAATTATATCGACGTGCTTTTCGGCGCGAAAGATTTCTCGGATTTCCTGACGCGCATGGATCTCTTCAAGCGCGTGATTGCCAGCGACACGGAGCTGGTGCGGGAAGTGCAGGCGGAAAAGCGCGTCGTGGAGGAGACGCGCGCGGCGCTGGAAAAGCAGCGCGCGTATGAGGCGCGCCTTGCAAAAGCGGCGGAGGAAAAACACGAAGAGCTTTTGGACCGGCAAGCCGATAAGAACCGTCTGTTGGCGAAGATGGAATCCGATCGCGAAGTTTCGCAGCAGGCGTACGAGGAATTGATTGCGGCGTCGGCGGAGGTCGAGCGGTTGATCCGGGCGAGCCGGTACCAATATCCGGGCGGCGGTACGGGCGCGATGATTTGGCCGCTTGTCGGCGAGATCACGTCGGAATATGGCTGGCGTATTCATCCGATTTACGGCACGAGCCGTTACCACAGCGGCATGGACATCGGCGGCGACTACGGCGATCCGATTCTCGCGGCGGCGGCGGGCGTCGTAACGTATTCCGGATGGATTTCCGGCTACGGCTATGCGGTCATCATCGACCACGGCGGCGGCATATCGACGTTGTACGGGCATAACGAGGCACTGGCGGTCAGCGAAGGACAGACCGTGGCGCAGGGACAGATCATCGCTTATTGCGGATCGACGGGAAATTCCACCGGCCCGCATTGTCATTTCGAGGTGCGCGAGGGCGGCGAACCGGTGGATCCGATGGGGTATCTGTAAATATTCGGGGGCTTAGGCTTTGATAGGACGTATTTTTAAATGGATTTTAGGCGCGGCCGTATCGGTCATGGTCGCGTTCATTCTCCTATTGGCGGGCGTCGTGTATTTATTCGATCTGGATGAGGCGAAAGTCGGCCAGCTCGGCCGGTTTTTCTCGACGATGCGATTCATTGAGCATGAGTACGTAGACGAAGTGGATTCGGCGAAATTGATCGACGGCGCGATTTTCGGAATGGTGCGCGCGCTGGGAGATCCGCATTCGGCGTATCTGGACCCGCCGACCTACAAGAAGCTCAAGGAACATTCGGAGGGGACTTTCGGCGGGATCGGCGTCGTGATGGGATTTGAAGAGGAAGATGTACGCGTCATTTCCGTGATGGACGGAACGCCGGGCGCGTCGGCAGGACTCAAAGAGGGCGACCGCATTTTGCGCGTGGACGGCGAGGCGACGAGGACGATGGCGCCGGAGGTCGTCGCGGCGTCGATTCGCGGCGAGGCGGGGACGGAGGTCGTGCTGACCATCGGCCGCGCGGGCGAGGAGGATCGCGATTATGCGATTACGCGCGACCATATCCGCGTCAAGACGGTCATCGGGCACATGGTCGAAGGCGAGCCGGACGTCGGCTATATCCGCATCGTGCAGTTCAGTGAAAATACGGGCAAGGAATTCAAGGATGCGGTCGCGTCGCTGAAGGACGAGGGCATGCAGAAGCTGATCATCGATTTGCGGGCAAATCCGGGCGGACTTTTGACTTCCTGCGTCGAGATCGCGAAGGAAGTCGTGCCCGCGGGGCTGATTGTTTCAGTGGTCGACCGCGACGGCAAGCGTGAGGAATATTTTTCCGAGCGGCAGGGCGATTTCATGCCGCTGGTAGTGATGATCGACGGGAACAGCGCCAGCGCGTCGGAAATCCTTGCGGCGGCGCTGCACGATACCGGCGCGGCGACGCTGGTCGGCAAGACGTCCTATGGCAAAGGCTCGGTGCAGGTCATCATGCCGATCCCCGGACAACAGGACGCGGTGAAACTGACCATCGCGCGCTACTATACGCCGAGCGGCGAGAGCATACAGGGCACGGGCGTCCGTCCCGACGTGGAGGTCGATCTGCCGGAGACCGCGGCGGAGGATCTGCAGTTCCGTGCGGCGATGGCGGAAATCAAGATAAAAGGGAATTAGCCTGCCCCTCCAAGGGCGAGCTTTTCGTTTCCGGCGAAAAATTTTTTTCGCCGGTTTTTTTATGTGACCACGTGATATGGCGGGGATTCATGAACGAATCGAACAAGCATTTTTTTCATAAACTCTTTCAATTTGAAATGAAATCGGTTATAATACCCATGGGGGTATATTTTCGGACGGCGGAGACGTCGGACACGGAAAAGCCCGACCATGTAACACGGGGCTTTCAGATGGATAGGGTTCATTTGGAAGCGGTATGAGCAATGTTGAAGGTTGGAGGGATTTTGTTATGGCAGGAGTTGTCATGGGACGTCGGGAGCGAAAAAAGCTGCAGTCCAAACACACGATCTTGACAGCCGCCGTGAAGCAATTCATGGCGAAGGGTGTGAAAGAGACGTCCATCGCCGATATCATGGGTGAAGCTGAACTCGGTATCGGTACGTTTTACAATTATTTCGAGTCGAAGGAAGCGCTCCTTTTGTGCCTGCTCGACCGCATCGTCGAAGAGACGCGCCGGTTGGCCGATCAGCGCATGGACGAGAATGTTTCTGCTGCTGCGGTGCTGGAAGAGATCGTCATGCTGACGGCGGAGAAGCTCGACGAGAACCGATTCGTACTGCCGCTCTTTTTGAGCGCGGCGGACCGTTCGGCGCTGCCGCGGACCAAGCACAATCTTGGGCCGAGAATGGCGCCGGCTTTCCGGTCGGTGTTTTCCGATCTTGTGAAGTATGGGCAGTCGCGCCGGGAGTTCCGCAGGGATATTCCGGCGGAGATCGTCACGGAGCTGTTCCATTCCATTTTCCAGGCGGCGGCGTTCAGTTCGCTGGCGGTTTCTTTCACGCAGAACGTCAAGATGAAGATCGAGCTGTTGCTTTCTGGCTTGAAACCTAGAGAATAGTGAGGATTCGGTGCATTCAAGACGGGGTTATGAAGTTTTTTTCATAAAAAAAACTTTATAACCCCGCTTTTTTTTGCGAGAGCGCTGAATGGGTGAAAACGCAGGCGCGGCGTGCGTTTTCACGACGGATGCCTGCCCGCTTGCGGAGGCCGGCCGGAGGTGAAGGCTGATTTTCGCAGGCATGGTATGTTATAATGTGTTCGCTTAACGAGCGTATGCGCGAGTTTAGCGACACATATACTCTTGTGGTATAATAGGATTCATGAATTGTCGTCATTTTTCAGTGGAGAGGAACAGAGCCGAATGATCAGCGTTACGAAGCTGTTGCTTGCGAAGGAGTATCAGGGGGACGAGCTGCGCTACCGGCCGGAGGCGGCGCGCATGAAGCACGGGACGAGCGAGGGGCGGGGCCCGGTGGTTGCGTGGAATATGACGCGTACCTGCAATCTGCGCTGCCGTCATTGTTATATGGACGCGGACGCCAAGCGTCACGAGGGGGAGCTGACGACGGCGGAGGCGAAGAGATTCATCGACGACCTGGCCGCTTTTCATGTGCCGGCGCTTTTGATGTCCGGCGGCGAACCGCTGACCCGACCTGATTTTTTCGAGCTGGCGGAATACGCGTCGGCGCGCGGCGTGCGCCCGACGCTTTCGACGAACGGAACGTTGATTACGGAAGCGGCGGCGCGGCGCATCAAGAACGCTGGCGTCGCTTATGTCGGCGTGTCGCTGGACGGGCCGGAGCATGTCAACGACGCGTTTCGCGGCAAGGACGGCGCGTACGCCGCGGCGATGCGCGGAATCCAGAACTGCGTGGCGGTCGGTCAGCGCGTCGGGCTTCGCTTTACCATCAACAAGGCGAATGTCGATCATCTCGACGAGATTTTTGACTTTATAGAGGAAGAGCATATCGACCGCGCCTGTTTTTATCATCTTGTTTACGCGGGGCGCGGGCAGGCGATGGCGGACGAGGATGTGACGCCCGCCGAGTCGCGGCGCGCGATGGATACGATTATTCGCCGCACGCGGGATTACGAGGCGCGCGGCCTCGAAAAAGAAATCCTGACCGTGGACAATCACTGCGACGGCGCGTATCTGTACCTGACGGCGAAAAAAGACGGCGATGAAACGCTGGCGGCGCGCATCTGGGCGCTGATCTCGATGAACGGCGGCAATCGTTCCGGCGTCGCGTTCGGCGAGGTGGATCCCGAAGGGAATGTGCATCCGGACCAGTTCACCCAATATTATACGTTCGGCAACGTGCGGGAGCGCCCGTTCGCGGAAATCTGGAAGGACGAGTCCAATCCCATACTGGCGGGGCTGAAGGACAGGAAGCCGCTCCTCCAAGGGCGCTGCGCGAAATGCAGATTCCTTTCCGTCTGCAACGGCAATTTCCGCACGCGGGCGGAAGCGCGAACCGGCGATTACTGGGCGTCAGATCCCGCATGCTATCTGACGGACGAGGAGATCGGGCTATGATTGTTTCCTGGAACACGACGAACGCCTGCAATATGTACTGCGCGCATTGTTACCGCGACGCGGGGGCGCGGCTGGAGGACGAGCTTTCCACCGGCGAGGCGAAAAAAATGCTCGGCGAGATTGCCCGCGCCGGCTTCAAGATCATGATCTTTTCGGGCGGCGAGCCGCTCCTGCGCCCCGATATTCTGGAGCTGGTGCGTCATGCGGCGGGACTCGGGCTTCGTCCCGTTTTCGGCACGAACGGCACTTTGATTACCGAGGAAAAGGCACTTGCGCTGAAAGCGGCGGGGGCGCTCGGCATGGGCATTTCCCTCGACTCTCTCGATGAGAAGAAGCATGATTCGTTCCGCTCGTTTCCCGGCGCGTGGGCGGGCGCGGTGCGCGGCATGGAAGCCTGCAAAAAAGCGGGCCTGCCTTTCCAGATCCACACGACGGTCATGGACTGGAACGCGCCGGAGCTCGAGGCGATGACCAATTTCGCAGTGGAAAAAGGCGCGGTCGCGCATCATTTCTTTTTTCTCGTGCCGACGGGCCGCGGGGCGGAGATTGAAAAGACGTCCCTTGACGCGGAAGCGTACGAGGCGGTTTTGACGCGCATCATGGCGAAGCAGAAGACCGTCCCCATAGAGCTGAAGCCGACCTGCGCGCCGCAATTCATGCGCATCGCGAAAGAGATGAACGTCGAGACGCGGTTTCGGCGCGGCTGTCTTGCGGGGCTTGCGTACTGCATCATCGGCCCCCGGGGCAAGGTGCAGCCCTGCGCCTATCTCAATATCGAGGCGGGCGACGTCAGGAAGACGCCTTTCGATGAGATCTGGAAAAATGCGGAGATTTTCCGCCGCCTGCGCACGCTCGACTACAAGGGCGCCTGCGGCGTCTGTAAGTATAAAGGCGCCTGCGGCTGCTGCCGCGCCCGGGCGGCGTTCTATGCGAAGGGAGATTATATGGCCGAGGAGCCATGGTGTTTATATAATGGAAACTCCTTCCGCCCTTCGGGCACCTCCCTCTGAGAGGGAGGCCAAAGCCCCCCTCCAAGAGGGGGTGTCAGCGAAGCTGACGAGGGGAGTGCTAAGTATTTATTCATAATAGAAAAGGAACAACGACACTGATGAGCGATGATAAAATAAAGCTGATTTTTTGCGATATGGACGGCACGCTGCTGGACGGAGAGAGCAATCTGCCGCCGGATTTCGACGAAGTCGTCGGCGAGGTGCTCCGGCGGGGCGCGATTTTCGCGCCTGCCAGCGGGCGGCAGTATTCTGCGCTGGTGCTGCAAATGGAAAAATACGCGGACGAGTTCGTCTTCATCTCGGAAAACGGGACCTTCGCCGCGCGCCATGACGAAGAGCTTTTTTCCAGCGAGATGGACAAAGCGGAAGTGCTGCGTATATTAAAGGAAGGAAACCAGATCCCCGGCGCATATCCGGTGCTTTGCGGAAAACGCATGGCTTACGTCGGCGAGGAATTTCGTCCGTATCTGCGCGAGATGGAAAAGTATTTCACGCAGAACCGGATCGTCCCCGACATGGTAGAAACGGCGGCAAGAGAGCCGATCATCAAGGTCGCGTACTGCGATGCGGAGCAGGGTGACGCCGAGCGTACGATTTATCCGGGCCTGAAGAAACTCGCCGGTCCGGTGCATGTGGCGCTGTCCAGCAATTACTGGGTGGACATCATGAACCCGGGAATGAACAAAGGTTTCGCAGTGCAAAAGCTGCAGGCGATACTCGGGATCCCGCCGGAAAACTGCGCGGCGTTCGGCGATTATCTGAACGACCTTGAAATGCTGCGCGCCGTGAAGTACGGATTCGCGATGGAAAACGCCCATGCGGCAATCCTCGCGGCTGCGCCTTATCGGGCGGAGGCGAACACGGCTTACGGCGTGACGAAAAAGCTGCGGGAACTATTGGACGAAGGACGGATAGGATGAAATTTTTTGGAGTATGAAAATCATACTTCAAAAAATTTTGTGCTGCCCTTTGGCGATTTATGAAGAAAGGGAATTGAGGTATGAAAATCGACTATCATATGCATTTTGAGCGCGGTTCCTACGATTTTGACTGGGTGCAGGGATTTTTTGACGCGGCGTCGCGGCGCGGGCTGGACGAGATCGGCATCAGCGAGCACAGTCACGGATTTACGGATTTCGAGCATTTTTATTATGACGACCTGATTCTCGACGATTCTTTTATAGGAAGTTTTCAGCAGAAATGGCTAAAAAAGAATAAGTTCAAATGCCCGCTGGACGACTATTTCACGTTCATGGACGAGCTGAAAAAGCGCGGCAAGCCGGTTAAGACGGGCATCGAAGTCTGCAATTTCCAGGATCAGGAAGCCGTCGGCAAGATCCTCGACCGCTATCCCTTCGACTATCGGATCGGGTCCGTGCATTTTCTCAAAGGCTGGGCCTACGATTCCTCAGAGATCAAAGCGGAGTGGGATAAACGGCCCCTGCAAACGATTTATGAGCAGTACGCGGAGGAGGCCGAGCATCTTTGCGCGGGCGGACATTATGACGCGCTGGGGCATCCCTTCAATATCCGTCTGTTCAAGTATCTGCCGGATTTTGACGTGACGCCGTATCTGGAGCGCGTGGCCAAGGCCATGAAAAAAGCCGATATGGTGGTGGACGTCAACACGGGTACGCGTTACCGCTATCCGATCGGGGAGATCTCGCCCTATCCCGATTTCATGGAAATTGCGGCGGATTACGGGCTGCCCGTCATCACGACGTCGGACGCCCGCGAGCCGGAAGACTGCGGCGCGTATATCGACGAGGCTATCGAGTATGTGAAGAGATTCGGCTATACGAAGTCCGTCCGTTTCGACCGCAGAGACCGAACGGAGATTTCTATAGGCTAGGGCTTTTTTAATCGATGAGACTGTACGCTATGACGAGGGATTTTTTCGTCCTTCAAGGAAGCGGAAACGAAGTCGTAGCCGCAGAGCTACGTCGAATTTTCGCTGACGCAGAGGGGCGGAAAAAGAACCGTCATAGTGTGCGGGCGATTGATTAAACAAGCCCTGTTAGGGGGACAAGTTGTGGTTCAATGTATTTGGCAAGTGCTGCTGGGATATGTGTTGGCAGTTGCGTTGACGAAGGTCACGACGGGCGGCTTTTCTCTGCGGCATTCGTGCTTCCTTTTGGTGGGGTCGCTGCTTGCCGTTTGGGGCGCTTCGTTTCATGCGGCGCAAGACGTTTATTGGCAGCTTTTTTTCGCCTTGTTCCTGGCGGGTGCTTCTATCCTCTTACCGAGGGCGTATTTTGCGGATATAACGCCTATCCAGCATTTGGACGCTTATCTTGCGTTCTGCGTTGCCGTGGAAAATTTGGCGATCCTGCTCCTCTTGCTTTTAGGCGAAATCGTAAATGATTGGCTTTTTGTGCTGTGCGGCACGGCGGTGCTTTTTTTATGCGGATTGCCGATCCTTTTGACATGGGGGTTTTATATAGCGGAAAAAGGATGCCCTCATGCAGACGCGGTAGCTGCGGTTTTGCATACGAATCCGTCGGAAGCGCTCGCTTATGTGCGGGATGCGCTTGGCGCGAAAGCGGCGGCGGTTTTGGCGGCGGCTGTTGCGGCCGCGGTGCTTCTTGCCCGATTGGCGATGGGGGTGCGTCTTGTCCCGTTAGAGCCTGCGGCGTTGGGTTCTTTGGTTTTTTTTATTTTGTGTTCGCTGGGGCTTTTATATCGTACGCGTGAAAATGTCCTGACGGGTCCGGTTTACGATGCAAAAACGTACTTGAAGGGGCAGGAGGAATTTCGCAAAAAACGTGCGGAGCGCAAGCAGGCTATGGAAGAGATTGCTTCGTCGATGGAGTGGCGGG
>CACZOL010000002.1 GCA_902782705.1 uncultured Selenomonadaceae bacterium | reverse complement strand
TCGCGGACTTCCTTTGCTGCGGACTCTTGATTCTTCTGCGTTTCGCGCACCGTCTCGTCGGTGGCCTGCGCGAGTTTGCGTACTTCGTCCGCCACGACGGCGAAGCCTCGGCCCGCGTCTCCGGCGTGCGCCGCTTCGATGGCGGCGTTCAGCGCCAAGAGATTCGTCTGTCCGGCAATCTTCATGATATCTCTGGACGCGGCGGCGAAATCGTCCATCTTCTTGGAAACCGTGTCCGTGCTGGTGTGCAGATGGTCGGACGCGTCCGTGAGCGCTTCGATTTGCTTGGAGATATCGCCGACATGCTTCGCGTTCTCGGCGCTGGCTTCCGCCACTTGGCGGATCGTCTCGATGATGTCCTTTACCTTGCCCGAGAGCTGGTTTTTGTGGCGGTCTGCTTCGGCGGTGAGGATACGGTGCCGCTCAAAGTCGATGCAGCTGTCGGGAATGTTCTTGCCGCGCTTGACGGCTTGGGCGAAGCGCTTGCAGCTTCCGTAGCCGCAGGCGAAACAGTTGATCTGCCGCGACGCCGGCGTCATCTTCCAAAGGCTTTGGAAAACGTCCTCCAGATCTTCGTCGTCGAAGAAGCCGTGAACGTCTTTTGCCGTGTAGCTGCGGCGGAAATCGTCGACGTTCAGGTGCTCGTCAAAATAGACGAAAGGCGCATATTCGGTTCCCTGCTCCGTCTGCTTGACCTGCGCGTCTATCCTTTCCTGCTTTTTGCGGTTCGTCTTCGCGTCGATGTCGTCGAGCATGGCGCGCTTCATGGTGCCGGGCCCGCGGTTGCACCCTTCGCCGCAGTTCAAGATGTCTACGACGGTCGGAACCGGCTTGCCCTGCTGACGCCGCTCCAAATATTGACGGAGATACGGATAGGCGTGCTTCGGGGATTCGATTTGACGAACCCAGATTTCGGGATTCGTCACGGCGATATTTTCCTTGAGGCCGCCGGGACGGCTGTAAGTGTGACCGAGAGCCGCTTCCATGCCTTCGAAGTCCGCGGCGGGATACGTGTTCAGGTTGACGCCTTCGCGCTCGATCTTTTCCTGCAGTTTCTTGAAGGTCACGTTGTACTGCACGAGCCCTTGGTTGTTCTGATCGCTGATCTCGTCCACTTTCGCCACGCAGGGAGAGAGGAACGCGAGTTTTTCCTTCACGTTCTGATATTTTCTGAGATATACCGCGAGGCACATCATCGGGCTGTGGATCGGGGACAGATACGGCAGGATGTCCGGGATGTAACGCTCACAGTAATTGATGATGGCCGGACAAGGCTGTGCTACGACGGATTCGAGCCGATATTTCTCGATGGCGCGCAGATACGCCCAAGTGGTGATGTCCGCGCCCATGGACACGTCGTAGATATGCTTGACGCCCATGGATTTCAGCCAACCGAAAAGATGCTGGGCGTCGTTGAAATTTACCTGCGCCGCAGGCGCCGCTATGACGGAAATCGACTGCCCTGACGCCAGGTCCTGGAAGAATTGGTCCGTGTCGTCTGTGTAATCGCGGGCGCCATGGTCGCACGCGCCCAGGCAAGCGCCGCAATGAATGCAGTATTTCTCGTCGACGCGTACCTTTCGGACGCCGTTCGTATTGAGGTAGGCTTCATTGGCGCAGTCCACGGGACATGCCTCAATGCATTTGTTGCAGCCTGTACATCTGTCTTCATAGGTAAAAATCCGGCTCATCGTAAAACCTCCTTCCCAGAAACCGAATTGTCCAATTCCGAACAAATTGCATTGGGGGCGAGCCGTCGGTTTTGGTTATTTTGTAAATAAGAAGTTCTTTATAAAAATTGAAATTCCTGCCGAGAATGGATGTTTTTAGAGTTCGGAGGTCGACGCATGAAGACGGGTTTTCCACAAATCCATCCACATACTGTGGACAAACATTTGCTCTTGTCCATATTTTTTTCATAAATCGGCCTTAGTTGACCTCGGGAACGGCCAGAGAAAAGTGCACGACCACGTCCGGCCAGTCTTTGAGAGGGACCCATCCGCGTACGCGCTCCGCAAACGGGCGGTCGAGTTTTCCTTCGCCGGTGGAGAGCGCTTCCATCTTGCGGCAGCCTTTATGACTTTCCGGAGCGCCGAAAGCGGCGCAGATTTCCCCCGGGACGCGTCCGTTTTTTGCGGCGAAGGCGTTGACCGCGATGACGCGATGATTCTTGTCGATCAGACGCGCTTGCCCCGGGAAGTTTTCCCATGTCTTGTGGAACGCCTCGATGAGCTCTTCATATTGTTTTTCCGCCATTTTGCTTTCCTCCTGTCGTTTTTTTGTGTGACCGGTTTTCTCGGTATATCTTATATTATACAGGAGGGACGGGGATTTTGCTATTGTCCTTTCTTTGCGAAACACGCTATAATCGGAGGGGAATCGTAGGAGGGAATGATATGCGGAAGACAAGATATTTTCGGTACGGCGCGAAAGAGACGGAATATCTGAAATCACGGGACAAGAAGCTCGCGGCGGTCATCGACGCCGTCGGGCCTGTCCGTCGGGAACTGGACGCGGATTTGTTTGCCGCCGTCGTTCGTCATATCGTCGGCCAGCAAATCTCGAACAAGGCGCTGGCGGCGGTCTGGGGCAGGCTTTCG
>CACZOL010000001.1 GCA_902782705.1 uncultured Selenomonadaceae bacterium | reverse complement strand
TGGAAAGCTGATTTGCTCGAAGCAGGACAATCCTCTCGTCATCGGATTGGGCAAAGGGGAAAATTTCATCGCGTCGGATATTCCCGCCATTATCAGGCACACACGACGCACGTATATTTTGAGCGACGGCGAGATGGCGGTGGTCACGAAAGTCGGCGTTTCCATAATGAATCATGCAGGCGTGCCTATCCGCAAAAAAGTCTTTGAAGTGAACTGGAATGCGGAAGCTGCGGAAAAGGGCGGCTTCGAGCATTTCATGCTGAAAGAGATCCATGAACAGCCGAAAGCCGTTCGTGCGACGCTTGCCTCTCGTATTGCAAAGGATGAAAATTCGGTTGTGCTGGAAGAGCTCAACTGGGATAACGCGTTTCTTGACGACGTCCATAAAGTCTTTATCGTCGCCTGCGGTACTGCCTATCATGCCGGACTTGTCGGCAAATACTACATCGAGAATATGGCGCGCATTCCCGTGGAGTGCGATATTGCCTCGGAATTCCGTTATCGTTCGCCGATTATCGATGAGCACACGATGACAATCGTCGTCAGCCAGTCCGGCGAAACCATCGACACATTGGCGGCTTTGAAAGAAGCGAAAAGGCTTGGCTCAAAAACTTTGGCGGTCACGAACGTTGTCGGGTCGTCCATCGCCCGTGAGGCCGATCAGGTCGTTTATACTTGGGCGGGGCCGGAAATCGCCGTTGCTTCGACAAAAGCGTATACGACGCAGCTCATCGTGATGCTGCTGCTCGGACTTTATATGGCTGAAATCCGCGAGTCGCTTCCGAAAGATCGTATCGCGGAATTGGTGCGCGGGCTCAAGGAAATTCCGACGCAGATTAGCCGCACGTTGGAAGACGTCGATCCGATCAAGACATTTGCAAGACAGTACGGCTTCAATGAAGACGTGTTCTTCATTGGACGGTCGCTCGACTACGACGTGGCGCTCGAAGGTTCGCTGAAATTAAAAGAGATCAGCTACATTCATGCCGAGGCTTACGCGGCGGGCGAGCTCAAGCACGGAACGCTGGCGCTGATCGTGGATGGCGTGCCGGTTATTGCCATCGCTACGCAAAAGAGCGTTTACGAAAAAACCTTGTCCAATATCAAGGAAGTCAAGGCGCGCGACGCCGTCGTCATCGGCATCGCTTCCGATACGGACACGGAACTGGAAAAATACGTAGACCATGTCATCAAAGTGCCGGAGACGGACGAAATGCTGATTCCGCTCCTCGCGGTGGTGCCCCTCCAGCTTCTCGCGTACTACGCTGCGATTACACGAGGGCATGACGTGGATAAGCCGAGAAACCTCGCAAAATCCGTTACGGTTGAGTGACGATTTTCGGGATACGGAAATATGAATGTTTTGTTTGACAGCAGATTTTTTGTGTGATAAAATATGCGCGTTTAATTAAAGCAGAGGCCACCGCTTCTCACCTGACGGCGCACAGTCGTACGGGTTTTGATAATTGGGATTTTGAAAAGGGTGGCTCTGTGCCGCTCTTTTTTCTTTTTTGTTGTCAATATATATTGGCGGAGGTGTGTTCTTATTAGCAAAGAGACTTTGAGAATCAATGAGGAAATCCACATCAAGGAAGTGCGTGTGACAAGCGCGACAGGCGAGCAGCTGGGCATTATGCTGACGCGAGACGCCTTGAAATTAGCGGAAGAGCAGCACCTTGACCTTGTGGAGGTGGCGCCGAAGGCAAAGCCGCCGGTGTGCCGCATCATGGATTTCGGCAAATATAGATATGAACAGCAGAAACGAGAAAAAGAAGCGAAAAAGAAACAGAAGGTCATCACGATCAAAGAAGTGAAACTTCGCCCCAATATCGAGCAGCATGATTTTGACGTCAAAGTCAAGAATGCTCTGCGCTTCGTAGAAGAAGGGAACAAGGTCAAAGTTACGATCATGTTCCGCGGACGTGAGATGTCCCATCAGGATCTTGGTCGGGACGTTTTGCGGCGTGTTGCGGAGAAGCTGCAGGATCTCGTCTCAATCGAGCGGGACGCCAGACTTGAGGGGAAAAATATGATCATGATCTTAGCGCCAAAGGCGCCAAAGGCTAAACCAAAAGGAGGAGAAGCATAATGCCGAAAATGAAAACCCGCAGGGCCGCTGCAAAGCGCTTTACTGTCACGGGCACAGGCGAATTCAAACGCAACAAAGCATATAAGCGTCATATTCTGGAGAAAAAATCCCAGAAACGTAAGCGCAATATGCGGAAAGCTGCCCTGATCACGGCGGCGGATCATGAGCGCGTAAGCCGCATGCTCCCGTATGCCTGATTATTTTTCTTGAGATATAACAGAGGAGGAACGAAACATGCCAAGAGTGAAAAGCGGCGTGACGGCGCATAAACGCCATAAAAAGATTTTGAAATTGGCAAAAGGATATCGCGGCGCTCGCAGCAAGCAGTTCAAAAAGGCCAATGAATTGGTCATGAAGGCTCTTTATTATGCCCGTCGTGATCGTCGTGCGAAAAAAGGCGAGTTCCGTCGTCTTTGGATCGCCCGCATCAACGCGGCGGCGCGTACGAACGGCATCTCTTACAGCCGTCTTGTTTGCGGCTTGACGAAAGCCGGCGTCGAAGTGAACCGCAAGATGCTTGCGGATCTTGCCATCAGCGATGCAAATGCGTTTGCGAAGCTGGTCGAGGTCGCGAAAGAGAATCTGTAATTTTGAATACGAAAAAAGCTCCCTGCATAAAAGGGAGCTTTTTCTATAGATAAAATTGAAAGGACGAGCGTATGGAGCGGATTGAAAGCAGTTCAAACGCGAAAATCAAATGGGCGGCGGCGCTCCACCAGAGAAAGGAACGTGACAGCCGAGGCGAATTTGTTGCGGAAGGCGTTCGCCTTGCGGAAACGGCGCTTGATTCGGGCTGGCCTGTCTTGTTCTGTCTCGCGACCGACACGGCGCTCGCCAATGTCCGGGCGCAAAAAATCGCGGCGTCTTTAGAAGACAAGAAGTGTCCCGTTTATATTGTCTCGGAAAACGCCTATAAAAAAGCTGCGGCGACAGAATCGCCGCAGGGCGTTTTGCTTGTCATGCAATCGGTGCGGTTTTCGCTTTCGGATTTTCCGACGGAAGGAAATCCTTTTTTCGTCGTTCTGGATCGTCTTCAGGATCCGGGAAATGTCGGGACGATTCTTCGTACGGCGGACGCGGCCGGTTGTGCCGGAGTCGTCGCGACCGAAGGAACCGTGGATATTTTCTCGGACAAAGTCGTGCGTTCTTCCATGGGCTCGATTTTTCATCTGCCGATAGCGGCGCATGTATCCGCCTCAGACTTGTCGGCGTATTTCCAAGCGCAGGAAATATCGTGTATGGCGACGGTGCTTGATGAAACCGCACAGTCCCATTTTGCCGTGGATTATCGGAAAAAAGCCGCCGTCATATTCGGGAACGAAGGAAACGGCGTTTCCCCTGAGCTCCTTGCATTGTCGGAACATATCTATATTCCTATGGCGGGGCGCACGGAATCTCTGAATGTGGCGACGTCGGCGGCCATTATACTCTACGAAGCGTTTCGTCAACGTCATACCATGGATTCATCCCAGCACAGATAAACCCCAAGCACGCCCGTCTTGTTTTCTGCGGTTATGCGGTTCGCGGACGGTGCGAGCCGATTGCTGATTGCGTAAGGATTGTCTTGACGGAGTGCGGCGTCGGCTAGAGGCCAGTGTACCCCGTCTATGGAAACGCCTCGGCATTCGGGTGTGAGTGGAAGAAGAGAAATGCTTTTGGGCGT